>NZ_JBFTZN010000009.1:50014-57030 GCF_056406775.1 Allobosea sp. P1_A7 | reverse complement strand
TCAGTGACTGGATCGTCTACTACGAGCCGCGCAAAGTGGCGAATACGCGCGGATACTTTGCCATCGCCAAAGTTCAGCAGGTCATTCCCGACCCAGCCGCACACGACATGTTCATCGCGGTGATCGAGCCTAACAGCTATCTCGACTTCGCCAATCCGGTCCCCTTCGCTGACGAGAGCGGTGTCATCGAGCGCGGCGTCCTAAACGACRAGGGCCGGATATCGGGGCGAGCACAAGCCGCAGTGCGGCCGATCTCATCGGCCGACTTCAACCGTGTTCTCGCCCTCGGCCTCGACGATGCGGAGCCACTCCTGCCGCGAAGCGATGACCCGAACGTCGCCGGCGGGCTTGCGGAAGAGCAGGCTCCCTTTGTCTTCGATCAAGCCCGAGAGCGGTTGACGATCGCGCTCTCGCGGATCGTGCGCGATCGAGCATTTCGCCGAACGGTGTTGCGGGCCTATGGTGAGCGCTGTGCGATCACTGGACTCAGGCTGATCAATGGTGGCGGTCGTGCCGAGGTCGCTGCCGCTCATATTCGCCCCGTGGAGGCGAACGGGCCGGACATCGTCAGCAATGGGCTTGCGCTTTCGGGAACGGCGCATTGGATGTTCGATCGCGGGCTGATCAGTCTGTCCGATGACCTGGACATTCTGGTCTCGCGACATGCGAACGACGTCGAAGGCATCCGCGCCTTCGTGAACCGAAGCGGCCGCGCATTTGCGCCCGCGCGGCCCGTTGAGCGTCCGCATCCTCACTTCCTCAATTGGCACCGCGAGACCTGCTTCAAGCAGTAACGAGATTGCCAAGTCGCCCTTCGCCTGCGCGATCGATCAACGCGGCGGCAGCAAAGCGGCCGAGGTCCTTTGATCTCGCGCGCAGAGGCGTTTGAAAACGACCATCGACGATCCTGGGTCCTCCTCCGGCGAGGCGCCGCCAATCGCGCCCAGGCCTCAAAGATAGGGCGGCGTGCAGGCGCTCACGACCTCGCATCGCGTCGCGCCGATATTGCGAAAGCGATGGGGGGTGCGGCTGTCGAAGAGATACGCATCGCCGGGGCCAAGGATCTTGATCTGTTCGCCGACGGTGATCTCGAGCTCTCCCGACAGGACCACCCCGCCTTCATGGGAATCGTGCTTCAGCATGGTCACGCCGGTATCGGCGCCGGGCTCGTAGGATTCATGCAGGATCTGCAGGTTATGCGCCTTGGCGTCGCCGACCTGTCGGAACGACATGCGGCCCTCGCCGCTGCCGCCGCTGACCTGATGCAGGCGCGATGTCAGGTCGAGAAGGTCGTCCGCCTCGAAGAACACCTTGCCTCGCGGCACGCGCTCTTCGTCAAAGAAATTCACCATCGACATCGGGATGCCGTCGAGAATCTTGCGTAAGGACGCGACCGAGGGACTGTTCCGATTCTGCTCGATCAGCGAGATCAGGCTGTGCGTCACGCCCGAGCGAGCTGCCAATTCACGTTGCGAAAGCCCGGCAGACGCCCTGATTTCCTTCAATCTTCCACCCACGTCAAAACTCATGACCGGTCTCCGCCCGTCTTCGTTCCATCACGCAATGCCTGCAACCTGATCCGCACAGCCTGCAGCGCTTGCCTGCTCAGCGCCCCTTGCGCTGTTAAATATTCTGAGCAATGCTAGCCCCAATCCAATAAGAAAATGACTCCGAGGAAATATCAAGGATGGAAGAGTTTCTGCGGCTCGAGACGGCTGCCTAGAGCATATTCCATTATCTGACAGAGCTGAACGTCGTGGATTTAGTGCGCTAAATCTGCGTTACGCTACGCGTTTGCTTGCGTCTGGCAAGTTGCGCGCGCAGCGGTGTCAATCATTACAATGCAGCAGTGAGCGTAAGGTTATGATTCAAGCGGACACCGTCTTGTTGAACGGCCGCATCTTCTGCGGTCTGGCCGAGGGTTTCGTCGAGGCCTTGGCGGTCAGGGACGGCACAGTCCTCGCGGCAGGTTCGGCTGAGGAGATCTCGAGCCTGCGGGGGGCGGGCACGCGTGTCATCGATCTGGCCGGTCGCGTTGCGATTCCCGGCCTCAACGATGCGCATATGCATCTGCTGCCGCTCGGCGTCAGCATGAACGAAATCAATCTGCGGCCGGAAGAGGGCGTACGCAGCATCGACGAGGTCCTGCGCCGCGTTGCGGCGGTGGCCAGGACGAAGAAGCCAGGCGAGTGGGTGCTCGGGCGCGGCTATGATCACAATGAACTGGCCGAGGGCCGCCATCCCACCGCCGACGAGCTCGATCAGGTGGCGCCCGACAATCCGGTCTATATCAAGCGCACCTGCGGCCATGTCGGCGTCGTCAACAGCCAGGCTATGCGCAAGGCCGGCATCGGCCACAACACGCCGAGCCCCGATGGCGGCTTGATCGAGCGGCGCGACAACAAGCTCACCGGCCTTCTGGCTGAAAGCGCCATGCGCCTGATCGTCGAGGCGATGCCGAAACCCAGCCACGCGGAGCTGACGACGGCCATCGAGCAGGCCGGCCATTACATGCTGTCGCAGGGCTTCACCAGTGTGATGGATGCCGGCGTCGGCATGCTGGCGGGCATGGCGGAGATCGAGGCCTATGAGGAGATGGCCCGCACCAACCGCCTGCCGGTGCGGACCTGGGTCTGCATCTATGGCAATGCCGACGGGATCGGCGATGCCGCGCACGCGGCCAGATACCGCTTTGGGCGGGAGGTCGGTCTCCTGCGCTACGGCGCCATGAAAGTGTTCGGGGACGGAAGCGCCGGCGGTCTGACGGCGGCGATGAGCCAGCCCTATCGCGTCGGCGACCCCGACAATCGCGGCATCTTCATCTATTCCGACAAGGACATGCACGGTTATCTCGCGCATTATCACAGGCTCGGCTACCAGCTCGCGATTCATGCCATCGGCGACGCTGCGATCGAGCAGGTGCTGTCGGGGATCGAGCAGGCGGACAGTGCCGAGCACCCCGTCCTCGGGCGTCGTCACCGTATCGAGCATTGCGGCTTCCTGACCGATGGCCAGCTCGCCCGGATGGCAGCTGCCGGAATCGATCCCGTGCCGCAGCCGGTGTTCATCTACGAGTTCGGCGATCTCTACGTGCATAATCTCGGGCAGGAACGGGCGGATGCCTCCTATCCGATGCGCAAATGGTTCGATGCCGGTGTGCATCCCGCTGCAAGTTCGGATGCGCCGGTCTGTGCCACGGACCCATTCAAGAACCTCTTCACGATGGTCACGCGCCAGACCAAGCGCCACACGGTGATCGGTGCGGGGGAGCGCCTGACGATGGAGGAGGCCGTCCATGCCTATACGGCGATCGGCGCCTATACCCAGTTCGCCGAGGACCGCATGGGACGTCTCGTGCCGGGGCAGCTCGCCGATATCGCGGTTTTGTCGCACGACATCTTCGCGGCTCCGGTCGAGACCGTCGAGATGGATGCGCGCTGCGATCTGACGCTGCTGGGCGGCGAGGTGGTCTATGACCGGCTCGGCCAGTTCGCAGCCGCAGCGCAGTAGGGGGAAGCCGGAATGCTGCGGCACACGCTGCAACGGCTGCTGCTCGCGCTGCCGGTCTTGTTKGGGGTTCTCCTGCTGGGCTTCCTGCTCATGCAGGTGGTTCCGACCGATCCGGCGCAGGTGCGGGCGGGGCCAACCGCCACACAGGACATCGTCGAGGCCATCCGCCGCGATCTCGGGCTCGACCAGCCGCTCTGGAAGCAGTTCCTGATCTATGTCGGGCGGTTGCTGCAGGGCGATCTCGGCGTGTCGATCATCAATAATGTGCCGGTCGTCCAGGAGCTCGGCAACACGATCGGGCCGACGCTCGAGCTGATGGTCGCCTCCCTGATCTGGGCCATTCCGCTGGGCATCGCCATGGGCACGGTCGGCGCCTATTTCCGCGGCTCGATCCTTGATCGCGCCATCATGGCGGTGTCGGTCGCAGGCGTCTCGCTGCCGGTGTTCTTCCTCGGCCTGGCGCTGATCTGGCTGCTCGGCTTCAAGTATCCGCTGCTGCCTTTCACYGGTCGGATGGGGCCGTTCTGGACCTGGGACGGCTTTCTCGCGATCATCCTGCCGGCCATCACGCTGGGCGGCGTCTTCGTCGGCCCCGTCGCGCGCATGACCCGCAGCTCGGTGCTCGACGTGCTGGGAGCGGATCACGTCAGGACGGCCCGCGCCAAGGGGCTGACCGAACGGGCCGTGGTCATGCGGCATGCCCTGCGCAATGCGCTCGTTCCGGTCGTGACGCTGATCGGGCTGCAGATCGGGTTCCTGCTCGGCGGCGCCGTCGTTACCGAAACCGTCTTCAGCTGGCCCGGCATCGGCCGGCTGGCCGTTGGCGCGATCCTGTCGAGCGATCTGCCGATGGCGCAGGGCACGATCATCGTGCTGTCGCTCGGCTTCATCCTGATCAACCTTGCCGTGGACGTGCTTTATGCCGTGCTCGACCCGAGAGTGAGGGGCGCCTGATGAGCTCCATCACGCAGACGCTCGCGAAGGGGCAGGCGGAATCGCTGCCGACGCCAGCGACCGAAGACTTCATCGTCCGCCGCCCGTCGGTGCTGAGAATGCTCGTCAGCGATGTCGGCGCCTGCATCTCGCTGGTGCTCGTGGTGCTGGTGATCGCGGGGGCGATCTTCGCGCCCTGGCTTGCGCCGTCGGACCCCTATGGCGGCGATCTCGCCAATACCCTGAAGGCGCCCGGCGAGATGGGCCTGCTGGGAACGGACGGGCAGGGGCGTGACATGATCACGCGGCTGCTCTTCGGCCTGCGCACCACATTGCTGATGGGGTTCGCTTCCGTCGTCTTCGGCTGTGCGCTCGGTGGCCTCGTCGGCTTCGTTGCGGCCTATTACACGCGGGTGTCGGGCCTGCTCATGCGCCTGATGGACGTGCTTCTGTCCTTTCCGGCCATCCTGTTCGGACTGGCCATCGCAGCCATTTTCGGGCCCGGGCTGACCGCGGTGATCATCGCGCTTTCGATCGCGACCGTGCCTCTCATGGCGCGCGTCGTGCGCGGCTCGGCCATCGTCGTGCTGCAGCAGGACTATATCGAGAGCGCGCGCTCGCTCGGCATGAGCGACGCACGCATCATCTTCAAATATCTGCTGCCGAACTGCCTGTCGGCGATCTTCGTGTTCGTCACGCTACGATTCGGCCAGGTCATCCTGCTCGGCGCGGCCCTGTCGTTCCTCGGCCTTGGCGCGCAGCCGCCAACGGCGGAGCTCGGCGCGATGGCGGCGGACGGCCGCAACTTCCTGTTCTTCGCGCCGCATGTCTCCGTCCTGCCAAGCCTGGTCATCTTCGTGGTCGTGCTGGCCTTCAACGTTCTCGGCGACGCGCTGCGCGATGCTCTCGATCCCAAGCTGCGCAAATAGACGCAGAATTTCCGGAGGTTCCCTCACATGAATAGGCTTACCGCACTGCTTCTCGGCAGCGCCGCCGCTGTTGCGGCCACCGCCGCGCCCGTCTGCGCCCAGCAGAAGGCACCGTTGTCGATCCTGCGCGTCATCGACGCGGATAATTACGATCCGATCCGCTCGACATCGACGGCTGCGGCCGAAGCGCTCTACATGCTGGCCGACACGCTGGTCAGCGTCGATTTCGACATGAAGACGATCAAGCCCGGTCTGGCGGAATCCTGGACGGTCTCTCCGGACGGCGCGACCTACACGTTCAAGCTGCGCACCGATGTGAAGTTCTGCGACGGTCGTCCGATGACAGCCGAGGACGTCGTCTATTCGCTGAAGCGTTGGACCGATCCGGCCAACAAGTCGCCGGTGTCGTTCCGCGGCGGTCAGGTCAAGGACATCCGCGCGGAGGGCGATGCGACCGTCGTCTACGAGCTGAAGGAGCCCTATAGCGACCTGCTCTTCCAGATCKGCCTGTCCTTCGCTTCGGTGGTCGACAAGAACGCGGTCGAGAAACTCGGCGCCAATTTCGGCGTGCAGGGCTTCAACGCGACGGGACCCTATTGCTGGGTGAAGTGGACCCCGCGGCAGGAACTCGTGATGAAGAAGAACCCCCACTACACCTGGGGGCCGCCGATCTACAAGGATCCGAAGCCGCAGATCGACGAGATCGTCTGGAAGATCATTCCTGAGTCGAATACGCTGATGGCGGCGATCCAGGCCAAGCAGGCCGACGTCACCTACTACATGCCGTATATCGCGCTCGATACGATGCAGCGTATGCCCGGCATGCAGGTGCRGCGGCAGGACAACTATATCTACGACATCTTCATGGGCTTCAAGGTCGACAAGCCCATCTCCAGCGAGGGCGTGATCCGCGAGGCGGTCAACATGGCCGTCAACAAGGACGCCATCGCGAAGGCGATCTTCTTCGGCAAGGGCCAGACCCTGCCGGCACTCCTCAATGCGAGCGTCCTCGACTTCGACAAGGACGCAGCCGCCAAGATGCCGAAATATGATCCGGCGGCGGCGGCCAAGCTCCTCGATGCGGCTGGCTGGAAGGCTGGTGCCGACGGCATCCGCGAGAAGGACGGCAAGAAGGCGACCTTCACGGTCTACGGCATCCGCAACGACGTCAATCCGCGGATCACCGAGGCCATGCAGGCCGACCTGCGCAAGGTCGGCATCGACATGAGGATCCAGCTCTGGGATGCGACGGTTGCCTGGGGCAAGCTCGCCACGCAGGAATTCGACGCCTTCGTGATGGCCTATCCCTATGTGACGGCGACCGAGGCCTTGAACCTCTACTTCAACAGCCGCCAGGCGCCGACCCCGAACCGGATGAACTGGAAGGACCCGAAGACCGACGAGATGCTGAAGGCTGCGGCAACGGCCGTCGATGCCGACAAGCGCAAGCAGGCGATTGGCGCCGTCCAGACCCAGCTCACCGAAGCCAATGTCTGGGTGCCGCTCGTCTCGCAGCCGCTCTGGGTTGTCTCGGGCGACCGCGTCGAGGGCGTGCGTGCCCACGGTGWCTATGGCGCAGGTCTCTACAAGGGCCTCGACATCAAGCTGAAGCGCTGAGCGCTTCGATGCGGCGCGGGGGAGACC
>NZ_JBFTZN010000009.1:0-50008 GCF_056406775.1 Allobosea sp. P1_A7 | reverse complement strand
GCGCGGGGGAGACCCGCGCCGCATCTCCTGCTCCGGTCGGCCGCACGGTTCTCTCGCGCGTTCTTCGCCCCGGGTGCCTTCTCTGTTCTCTCTACGGATGATGCCATGACGCTCACGGTCATCAGGAATGCGGATGTCGTCGTGGCCTGGGATGCCCAGGCTGCCGGTCACGTCTATCTCTACGGCGCGGATGTCGCCTTCGAGGATGGCAAGATCCTTTTCGTCGGCGAGCGCTATGACGGCCCAGCGGACGAGACCGTGGACGGGCAGGGGCGAATGGTCATGCCCGGCCTGGTCAATATTCACTCGCATCCGTCCAGCGAACCCCTCAACAAGGGCTTTCTGGATGAGCTCGGTTCGCCGGCGCTCTACAATTCCTCGCTTTACGAGTTTATGCCGATCCTGCGTCCGGATGCCGAGGCGGTGCCGGATTGCGTACGCGTCGCCTATTCCGAGCTGCTGCTCTCCGGCGTGACGACGGTTGCGGATCTGTCGGTGCCGCATCCGGACTGGCTCGACCTCGCGGGACAGAGCGGCATGCGCGTCTGCCTTGCTCCGATGTTCCGCTCGGCCCGCTGGCATACGCGCAATGGCTATGTCGTCGAATACGAGTGGGACGAGAAGGCCGGTGCCGACGCCATGGCGCAGGCCTTTGAGGTTATCGCCAAGGCCGAGGCCCACCCCTCGGGCCGCCTGTTCGGCATGGTATGCCCCGCCCAGATCGACACCTGCAGCGAGGGGCTGATCAAGGAAAGCTATGCTGAGGCCGGCCGACGCGGGCTGCGCTGGCAGATCCATGCGGCGCAGTCGACGGTCGAGTTCCATGAGATCACGCGCCGGCATGGCGTCTCGCCGATCCAGTGGCTCGAGAAGCTCGACGTGCTCGGCTCCACGAGCATCGTCGGTCATGCCATTTTCCTCGACGACTACCCGCGCAACGCCTGGCACAGTCGCCGCGATCTCGATCTCCTGGCCGAGAGCGGCACGACGGTGGCCCATTGTCCGACCGTCTTCATGCGGCGGGGCATCGCGTTGCGTGATTTCGGGCGCTATCGGCGGGCCGGCGTGAATATCGGCCTGGGTACGGACACCTATCCCCACAACATGCTCGAGGAAATGCGCAATGCGGCCTATGTCGCGCGCCTGATGGCGGAGAGCCCGCGCACGCTCAGCACGACCGACCTGTTCGAGGCTGCGACGGTCGCTGGCGCCCGTGCGCTGGGGCGCAGCGATATCGGCCGGCTCGCGGTGGACTGCAAGGCGGACCTCGTGCTCGTCGACCTTGCCCATCCCATGATGCAGCCGCGGCGTGATCCCGTTCGCAGCCTGATCTACGCGGCGGCCGAGCGCGCGGTCGATCGCGTCTATGTCGATGGCCGGCTCGTCGTGAGCGGTGGCGAGGTCCTCACCATCGATTACCCCGCCGCTGCGAGGCGCCTGCACGAAGCCCAAAAGCGGACCGAAGCGGCCGCTCCGAGGAATGACTGGGCCGGCCGCCCGGTGACGGATTACTCGCCCMTGACCTTTCCCGAAGCCGGGCATAGGACCTCCGGGGCCCGCTCATGAGCCCGGCCACGGCCACACCGATCATCGAACTGCGCAACCTGACGACGGCCTTTCAGACCCTGAACGGGACGGTGCGGGCGGTCGACGGCATTTCGCTTTCGCTCGAGCGCGGCAAAACGCTCGGTATCGTGGGGGAGAGCGGGTGCGGCAAGAGCATGCTGTCCCTGTCGATCATGGGCCTCGTGCCGCCTCCGGGACGCAATGCCGGCGGCGAGATCCTGTTCGAAGGGCGCGACCTCCTGAAGCTGCCGCCGAGCGAGATGCGCGACATTCGTGGCAACCGCATCGCCATGATCTTCCAGGAGCCGATGACCAGCCTGAACCCCGTGCACACGGTGGGGTATCAGGTCGTCGAGTCCTTGCGCGCGCACCGCAAGGCCTCGGCCCGCGATCTGCGTGACGAGGCCATCGAGGCGCTGCGCAGGGTGCGCATTCCATCGCCCGAGCGGCGCTTCGACGAGTATCCGCATCAGCTGTCGGGCGGCATGCGCCAGCGGGTCATGATCGCCATGGCGCTGACCTGCAAGCCGGCCCTGCTGATCGCGGACGAGCCGACCACGGCGCTGGACGTCACCATCCAGGCCCAGATTCTCAGGCTCCTGCGCGAGTTGCAGGAGGAGACGGGCATGTCGATGATCCTGATCACCCACGACCTCGGTGTCGTCGCTCAGGTCGCCGATGAGGTGGCCGTCATGTATGCCGGCAAGGTGGTCGAGCGGGCCTCGGTCAAGGACGTGTTCCACGATCCGCAGCACCCTTACACGATCGGCCTGATGGGTTCGATGCCACGCATGGACCAGGACGTTGCGCGGCTCATCGCGATTGACGGCGTCGTGCCTCCGCCCTTCCGGTTGCCGCAAGGCTGCCGCTTCAATCCGCGCTGTCCGTTTGCGGATGACGGCTGCCGCGCGGAGATGCCGGTGCTCGGGGAAATCGGCCCGACCCATCTCGTCGCCTGTCGGAAGGCCCCGCTGGAGGAGTTCGTATGACGGTACCGTTGCTCGAACTTGAGGACGTGACCAAGCACTACCCCGTCTTCAAGGGCCTGATCCGGAAGAAGCAGGTCGGTGCGGTCCGTGCCGTGGACGGGGTGAGCCTGCAGATCAATCCAGGCGAAACCCTGGCGATCGTCGGTGAGAGCGGCTGCGGCAAGTCGACCACCGCGCGTCTTGCCATGCGGCTCATCGCGCCCACGGCGGGAAGCGTGCGCTTCGAAGGTCGCGACATCACGCATCTCGACCGAGCGGCCATGCGCAGCATGCGTCGCAATATGCAGATCGTCTTCCAGGACCCCTATGCCAGCCTGAATCCGCGCATGACGGTGGAGGAGCTGATTTCCGAGCCCATGCTGGTCCATGGCGAGGGCACGGCGGCCTCGCGGCGTGCGCGCGTGCTGGAACTGCTTCGGAGGGTCGATCTCGCTCCCTATCATGCGGCGCGCTATCCGCACGAGTTCTCGGGTGGCCAGCGTCAGCGCATCGGCATTGCCCGGGCCCTGGCCCTGTCTCCGAAGCTCATCGTCTGCGACGAGCCGGTGTCGGCTCTCGACGTTTCGATCCAGGCACAGGTCGTAAACCTGCTGAAGGACCTTCAGAAGGAATTCGGCCTGGCCTACCTGTTCATCTCCCATGGCCTCGCCGTCGTGAAGCACATGGCCGATCGCGTGGCGGTGATGTATCTCGGGCAGGTCGTCGAACTGGCGAGCAAGCAGGACCTCTACGGTAATCCGCGCCATCCCTACACGCAGGCCCTGCTGTCCGCGGCTCCGGAGCCGGACCCGACCCGGCGCGAGGCGTGGAATGTGCTGGGGGGCGATGTCCCGAGCCCGCTCAATCCGCCAGCGGGCTGCCGATTCCATACGCGCTGCCCCCTCGCGCAGGAGCGCTGCCGCAGTGACGTGCCGAGCCTTCGTGCCGTCGGCGCGGGGCACAGCGCCGCGTGCCATTTTGCCGAGACTGTGCCGACCTTCAGCCACGCGGCTGCGGCCCGGGAGGAATCGCCGAGCCGGCGCAGGCGCCTCGCGCTCTATGAGGCGCACCGTCGTCAGGTGAACTGAGCGAGGCTTGGCGTCTGAGGCGGTCCACGCACACCGATTGTCCTCGTCTTGCCGTCACGCCCGGACCGCGATCTCCGTGCCGTTTGTGCATGCTTGGTCCGCTGCCGTGAAGAAGGCGTCGGCATAGGCGTGAGCCGGGTCGAGTCCGCGGCGCGTCATGGCTGCGACGGCGTCATCAACCAGGCGGGGCGAGCCGGCGACATAGGCTGTCACGCCCTCGAGTTCGGCAAGCGCTTCAAGGCGAGCACCGAGCGGCGGTCCGTCGCTCAGGACAGGGATATAGGTAAAATCGGCGAGCCGGTTGGCGAGGTCAGCGATCGTGGCCTCCTGATAGAGATCATGCTCAGCCCGCGCGGCATTGTAGAGCCGAATCGGCTGTTTCAGGTGCAGACGCGCAGCGCTGTGCAGGATCGACAGGATCGGGGCGAGCCCGGTTCCGCCCGCCACGGCGAGGATTGGCCCGGTCCGCCTTGCGCGCAGATGCGCCGTGCCCATCGGGCCACGCAGCCGGACGGGATCGCCCGCCTGCAACCCGCTCGCGACATGGCCGCTGGTCACACCATTGGCGACATGCCTGATGTGGAACTCGAGGAGCGGCTCGTCCGGGTCGTTCGCCATCGAATAATTGCGCGGCGCGCAGCCTGCGAAATGCAGTTCGGCATATTGGCCGGCCGTGAAGGCGAGCGGCTCTCCCTCCAATTCGACGCGCAGGATCGAGATATCCGGCGTCGGGCGTTGCAGCGAGACGACCCGTCCCGAAACCTCGCGCAGGGGATGTCCGGCCGTGTCGCTGCCAAGCCAGGCGATGCCGCAATCGCTGCGCGGCTGGGCGCGGCAGGCGAGAACGAAGCCGCGCTCCGTGTCTGCTGCGGTGAGCGCGAAGGGCGTGTGGGGAAGCAGCTCGACTTCGCCCGAGAGAAGCCTCGACTTGCAGGCGCCGCAGCGCCCGACCTGGCAGCCATAGGGATAGGCGTACCCGGCAAGCTGGGCCGCTTTCAGAATCGTCATATCCGCCGCGACGGTGATTTCGGTCGCGAGGTTGGCGATGTGGACGGTGTGGTTTGCGGTCATCGAGCGGGCACCTGCTGAGGCTCGAACGGCGCCACCGCAGCGCCGGCCATTGGCGGCGAGAAACGGCGCAGGCGCTGCGCCTTCTCGACGCGGTCGGCCCTGGAGGAGGTGATGCCCCCGACCGCGACCAGGGGCCTCCGCGCTGACCGCACTTCGGACTGATTGATTACCGTCATCTGCGCCACCTTGATTGGACGAACGCTCAATGCGGTGCGGCTTCCCATAGTGGGAGTGTCAAGCGGCCGCGGACCTGTCGTGGGAAGAAAATCCGGGCTTGACCTTGCCATATGGCAAGGACCGACACTGATTTTGCGCTCATTCCTTCAGGAGAGATTTCCCATGTGCCAAGCTCACCAGTCTCAGGACCACGAGATTGCTTCCGCTGCCGTTTCCGGCGTTTCCGTTCGTGTCGACGACATGACCTGCGGCCATTGCGCCGGCACCATCAAGAGCGCCATCGAGAGCTCGATCCCCGGCGCCAAGGTCAGTGCCAACCCGGAGGCTCGCCTCGTCTCGGTCGAAGGTGCCGATCTTGCCCGGGTTCGCGAGATCATCGCCCAGGCCGGCTATACGCCCGACGCTGCGCCTGCCCACGCCTGAGCACGTGAGGCCGGAAATCCGGCCTCCGCTCGCGTTCGGCAAGGCTCCTTGAAATCGTGACAGCCGCGGCGAATGCCGCGGCCTTTTGCTTGGCCGCGCTGTCTCGAACAATGACAGGCGCTCAGCAGATCATGCCGTCCCCATCCGGTTCAGGCGCGGGGTGGGGCGGTTGCTGCTGTGCTTGTGTAAGCCGACCTTCCCATTCCCTGGGGGCGTGCGGCCGATACGGGACCGGGCGGAAGCCGGCGCCCGGAAAGATGGTCCAATCCCCATGGCGGCTTTGGCCTTAGCTCTGGAACTGTCGCAAGAAACGTCTGGACGGCTCCACAGATGACATCGCCCGCAATCATAGTGCTTGACCGCGCCAAGGGCGCGCAGCCTGCCATCAGCCACGTCACGACGAGGCTAAGCGCGGCCGACCCATTTGCCGCGGGCCGCGAGATTGCGTGGACCGGCCCCGATTCCATGGCCGCGGGCCGCGCCACGTTCGAGGGGACTTGCGAAAGCGTCTCATTTCCTCACACCGAATTCCTGGTTGTTGTCGCCGGCCTGCTGCGTCTTGCCGAGACCGGTAAGGCCGCCCTGGAGTTGACACCCGGGCGCGGGGCCGTGATCGCGTGCGGCACCGGGTTGCGGATCGAAGCGATGCCCGGTGCGCGCTTCGTCTTCTGCGCCATGACCGGTGCGACCTCGGCCGCGCCGGGATTGCAGGAAATTCTGGCTGAGGCCGCCCTCTCGCCCTCGGCGGCGCCGCCGGTCGAGGTGCTCATCGGCCCGACGCCGCAATGCCGCAGCTTCAACGCCTTTACCGACGAGGCCTCGCGCTTCCGGGCAGGCACCTGGGATTCGACGCCCTATCACCGCATCTCGCGCCCGCATCGCGTCAATGAGCTGATGCATCTGGTCGCAGGCAGCGTCGATCTCACGGGGGCCGATGGCAGCGTCACACGTGTCGAGCAAGGCGACAGCGTCTTCGTTGTCCAGGAGACGCCCTGCGCATGGGAAAGCCGCGTTCATGTCGCCAAATTCTACGTCGTGCAGGAGGTCCGCGGCTAAGCCCGCGACCGTCCGGCCGATGCCTCTGACCATGGAACCGATGATGTCCGCTACCGCCCCTCAAGAGACGCTGCTTCTGCGCGAGATCTCGACGGCCGACGCACTGGCCTGCCATGCGCTGTCGCGCGCCGTGAACTGGCCGCATCGCGCCGACGATTGGAAGATGGTGATCGGCCTCGGCCATGGCGTCGTCGCGACGCTCGGCGAGGAGATCGTCGCGACGGCACTGTGGTGGCCCTATGGTGAGAGCCATGCCACGCTCGGCATGATCATTGTTTCGCCCGCCCATCAGGGTGGGGGCATCGGCAAACGGCTGATGCAGGCGCTGTTCGAGCAGGCACAGGGGCGCTCGCTGATGCTCAATGCCACTGCCGCCGGGGAGCCGCTCTATGCGAAGCTCGGCTTCGTTCCCTGCGGTGGGGTGCAGCAACATCAGGGCGATGCGCCGGCGATCGCGGCGCCCGTCCTGCAAGCTGGCATGTCGCTGCGCCTTGGTCGCCCAGCGGATCTGGAAATGCTGGAGCGGATCGACCGGCAGGCCACCGGGCTGGCGCGCAAACCGATGTTGGAGATGCTGCTCGCCTGCGGCGAGTGCATCGTGCTGGAGCGCAGCGGCCAGCCCGTGGGCTTCAGCATCCTCCGCCGCTTCGGTCGCGGCCTGGTGATCGGACCTGTCGTCGCCATGAAGCGCGACGATGCTCAAACCCTGATTGCGCATTGGCTGCATGAACAGCGCGGTCAGTTCCTGCGTGTCGATATCCAGGCGGATTCAGGGCTAGGGGATTGGCTGACGGAATGTGGGCTGAAGCCTGCGGGGCTGGTCACGTCGATGGTGCTTGGCGAGATGCCAGACCAACCGGGGCCGATGCGCCTCTACGCCTTGGCCAACCAGGCACTCGGCTGACTGTCGGAGCAGGCGGACACAATGGCGCTGCTTTACAAATCCGATCCCGCGCGCGGTGCCGAATGGGCCAGACTTCTGGCGGCAAAGGCGCCGGATCTGGCCTTCCGCATCTGGCCGGATGTCGGCGATCCCGCAGACATCCGCTATCTCGCTGCCTGGATGCCACCCGACGACATCATGGCGCAGTTTCCAAATCTGGAACTGCTGATCTCGGTCGGGGCCGGTGTCGACCAGTTCGATTTTTCGAAGCTGCCGCCGGAGCTTCCGGTCGTGCGCATGGTCGAACCCGGCATCGTCGACGGCATGGTCGAGTATGTCACGATGTCGGTGCTGGCGCTGCATCGCGACCTCGTGCCGTATATCGCCCAGCAGCGCGACCAGCTCTGGCGTCCGATCAGGGTGTGGCCGGCATCGACCCGTCGCGTCGGCGTTCTAGGGCTCGGCATGCTGGGGGAGGCCGCGTGTCGCAAGCTCGCAGGTTTCGGCTTCCAGGTCGCGGGGTGGAGCCGCTCGCGCCGCGAGATCGAGGGCGTAATCTGTTATGCCGGCCCGGACGGGATGACCGATTTCCTCAGCCGCACCGATATCCTGGCCTGCCTGCTGCCCCTGACCGAAGAGACGCGCGGCGTGCTGAATGCCGAGCTCTTCGCAAAACTGCCGCGGGGCGCGCGGCTGGTGAGTTCCGGACGTGGCGGCCATCTCGACCAGGATGCTCTGCTCGCCGCGCTTGACAGCGGCCAGCTCTCGGCAGCGGTCCTGGATGTTACCGTGCCCGAACCGCTGCCCGTCGGCCATGTGCTGTGGAGCGACCCGCGCGTGCTGATCACCCCGCATATCGCCAGCATGACCCAGCCGGAGACGGCGGTCGACGTCGTGCTCGACAATCTGAGACGTCATCGCGCCGGCGAACCGCTGCTCGGCCTGGTGGACCGCAAGCGCGGCTATTGAGGGGAGATCAGTCCATGCTCGTGGAACAGCTGAAGGATCCAAGCCTGTTCGTCCAGCGCGCGCTGATCGGTGGCGAGTGGGTCGGGGCGGCGTCGGGCGCGGTGCTGGCGGTGAGCGATCCCGCCGACGGCTCAGAGCTCGGTACGATCCCGGCCTGCGGCGAMGCGGAGMCGCAGGCTGCCATCGCTGCCGCGGAAGCTGCCTTCCCGGCGTGGCGCGCGCGCCCGGCAGCCGAGCGTGCTGCCTTGCTGGAGCGCTGGCACGATCTCCTGCTGTCGCATGCCGGTGATCTCGCCCTGATCATGACCGCAGAACAGGGCAAGCCGCTGGCGGAGGCCGAGGGCGAGGTGCGCTATGGCGCTGGCTTCATCAAATGGTTCGCCGAGGAGGCGCGACGCATCTATGGCAGCATCGTGCCGGCTCCGACCACCGACCGGCGCATCCTTGTGCTCAAGGAGCCGGTTGGCGTCTCTGCCGCGATCACGCCGTGGAATTTTCCCAATGCGATGATCACCCGCAAATGTGCGCCGGCACTGGCGGCGGGCTGTACCGTCGTGGTCAAGCCATCCGAGCTGACACCCTTTTCGGCTTTGGCGCTCGGTATGCTGGCGGCGCGGGCCGGTATCCCCAAGGGCGTGATCAACATCGTTACCGGCCTGCCCAATGCGATCGGCGAGACGCTGACCGGCAGCACCGCGGTGCGGAAACTCTCCTTCACGGGCTCGACGCGGGTCGGTGCGCTGCTGATGCGCCAGTCCTCCGACACGCTGAAGCGGCTCAGCCTCGAGCTTGGCGGCAATGCCCCGTTCATCGTCTTCGACGATGCCGATCTCGACATGGCCGTTGCAGGGGCCATCGCCAGCAAGTTCCGCAATGCCGGCCAGACCTGCGTCTGCGCCAACCGCATCCTGGTGCAGGACGGCGTTCATGACGCCTTTGCGGAGCGTCTTGCGAGAGCGGTATCGGCAATGCAGGTCGGCAGTGGTCGCAGGGATGGCGTCAGTATCGGTCCGCTGATCAATGCCGCGGCTGTCGAGAAGGTCCGGGCTCATGTCGAGGATGCCTTGGCGCTCGGCGCAAAACGGGTGGTCGGCGGTGAGGCTGGCTTCGATCCTGCCCGTTTCATTGCGCCGACCGTGCTGACGGGGGCGAATACACGGATGCGCCTTGCCAACGAGGAGACATTCGGCCCGGTCGCGCCGCTGTTCCGGTTCAGGCATGAGGATGAGGCGATCGAGATCGCCAATGGCACGCCCTATGGCCTGGCGGCCTATTTCTACTCCGAGAACCTGCATCGCGCCTGGCGCGTCGGCGAGCGGCTCGAATTCGGTATGGTCGGGCTCAATACCGGCTCCGTCTCGATGGAGGTTGCGCCCTTCGGTGGCATCAAGCAGTCCGGAATTGGGCGCGAAGGCGGCGCAACCGGCATCGAGGAATATCTGGAGACCAAGAGTTTCCATATGGGCGGGCTGAAGCAAGCCTGAGCGGCGGCGCCTCTCAGAGCACCGAAAGCATGATGTGCTGTCGCTGCCTCGGAAATGCGCAGGGGATACCATGTCGGCCCCTCCGCTGAAGCCGACATCATGGCGGCCCGGTCCTAGGCTTCTGGCAAGGCGGCCAGGCCGTCAGCAGGGAAGAGCCAGTCCATGCATGAGCCAGTTTCCAATGTCGGTGCAGCGCTTTCGGGCCGCATCAGCCCCGGTATCCAACGTGCTCTCGCCCATATCGAGCGGCACTTCACCGACGCGGTCTATCTTGAGGATATTGCGGTTCTCGCCGGACTGAGCGTCTGCCGTTTCGTGACGGTGTTTCGCCATCAGGTCGGGCTCACGCCGCATCGCTTCATCTGCCACCGGCGTATCCGTTACGCCAAGTCATTGCTGCGCGAGGGCGTGCCCTTGGCACTGGCGGCCTCCGAGGCGGGCTTCTTCGACCAGAGCCACCTGTCGCGTCATTTCAAGAGCATATGCGGGGTCACGCCGGGCCGCTACCTGCGCGAGCAGGCGCATGCTACGCGACTGAGGTCCGAACCTGCTGCCTATACGCAGGCCGGCGCTGCCTGATCCGTCATCCGCCTCTCGATCCAGAGATCCCCCAGCAAGGCCTGTCTCCATGACCGTCAACTCGCTCGAAGCACTCGACCGCATGCATTGGGTCCACCCTGTCGCCAACTGGGCGGGGCATGAGAAGCGCGGCGTCACCATCCTGAAGTCGGCACGCGGAGCCTTCATCACGGACGCCGATGGTCACGAACTGATCGATGGCTTTGCGGGGCTCTGGTGCGTCAATGTCGGCTATGGCCATGACAGCATCGTCGAGGCGGCTGCCGCGCAGATGCGCGAGCTGCCCTATGCGACCGGCTATTTCGGCTTCGGCAGCGAACCTGCGATCCGGCTGGCCGCCAAGCTGGCCGAGATCACTCCCGGCGATCTCAACCACATCTATTTCTCTCTCGGCGGTTCCGATGCCGTCGACAGCGCGCTGCGTCTGATCCGCTACTACTACAACGTCACCGGACGACCGGCGAAGAAGCAGATCATCTCGCTGGAGCGAGGCTATCACGGCTCAAGCTCGACGGGGGCCGGCGTGACGGCGCTGCCGGCGTTCCACGCCAATTTCGACCTGCCGGCGGAGGGGCAGCACTACATCGCCTCGCCCTATCMCTATCGTAACCCGGCGGGCTCCGACGACGGCGCCGTCATCGCAGCCAGCGTCGCGACGCTGCGGGCCAAGGTCGAGGAACTCGGTGCTGACACCGTTGCCGCCTTCTTCTGCGAGCCGGTGCAGGGTTCGGGCGGTGTCGTCGTTCCCCCGAAGGGCTGGCTGAAGGCGATGCGCGATGCTGCGGTCGAACTCGACATCCTCTTCGTCGCCGACGAGGTCATCACCGGCTTTGGACGAACCGGCCCGATGTTCGCCTGCGAGGCGGAGGGCGTCGTGCCGGACATGATGAGCATGGCCAAGGGCCTGACCTCGGGTTACGCCCCGCTCGGAGCGCTCGCCATCGGCGAGAAGGTCTATCGCGCCATCGCCGACAACGCACCCGCCGGCGGCCCGATCGGGCATGGCTATACCTATTCGGGCCATCCCGTCAGCGCCGCCGTCGCGCTTGAGGTGCTGCGCCTCTATGACGAGGGTGGCATCCTCGCCAACGGCCAGCGCGTCGGCGCCTATTTCGAGAAGCGCCTCGCTACGCTTGCCGACCATCCCCTGGTCGGAGAAGTCCGGGCGCGCGGCCTGCTCGCCGGTGTCGAGATCGTTGCCGACAAGGTCACCAAGGCGAAGTTCTCGCGCGCGGCGAAGCTGTCCGACCATCTCTTTGCGCGTGGCTATGCCAATGGCGTGATCTTCCGCGCCTTCGCCGATGATATCATCGGGCTCGCTCCGCCTCTGTGCTGCAGCGAGACGGAAATCGATCTGATTGTCGCGCGCCTGCGCCAGACGCTGGACGACATGCTGGCGCTCCCTGAGGTCACAGCCGAGTTGAAACTGGTTGAGCCGGCATGATCCTCGCTTTGCTCGGATAGAGCGACGTGTTTAGTTTCACGCCACCGGAGTGGTGGCTCGCCGTTCGGGTTTGCGCGGGGAGGGCTGGGGTGAGGCTTTCGTGGTGACACCGGGCGTGCGGCTCGATCGCATCGACATGAAGATTCTGATTGAGCTCCAGAACAACGGCCGCGTGACGAATGTCACGCTGGCCGATGCGGTCGGCTTGTCTCCGAGCCCCTGTCTGCTGCGGGTGAAGCGGCTCGAACAAGCCGGCTTCATTTCCGGATATGGAGCCACGATCAATCTGCAGAAACTTGGTGAGACGATCACGGTCTTTACCGAGATCACGCTGGCGGACCATACGAAGGAATATTTCATCCGCTTCGAGACTGGCTTGCGTCGCGTCGACGAGGTGGTGGAATGCCATATGGTCAGCGGCGGCTATGACTATCTGGTCAAGTTCGTCACGCGCGGGCTGACGCATTACCAGTCGCTGATCGAGACGCTGCTCGATCGCAATCTCGGCATCTCGAAATACTTCAGCTACATCGTCATCAAGACGCCGATCCAGAAATCGGGCTATCCGCTGCCTGTGCTGTTCGACGTTTAAGGCATCGGCCGAAAAGTAGATTGCGGTTTTCGGAAAAGCCGATGCAAACACAGAAGGTTAGATCACCGGACGGGATACGATATCCGGTCCGATGATCTAACCGTCAACCCAGGGCCTGGTTGATCAGCCCGAAGGTGCGCATCGTGCCGCGCGCCGCATGATTGTTGCCGCGGATCATCGTCGTCACGGTGTCGTGGATCATCATGCCGCAGGATTCGAGGAAACCGCCGAACAAGCCCTGCTCCATCGCAGTGTCGACCCGGAGGAACTCGCCCTCATGTGCCTGGACATGGGGCCGGGTCAGAGCAATCGCCGCCATATCGTCCTCCGCCACGATCGGCCCGACGACATGGCCTCGCCCGAAGTGGCGGCACAGCGCGAAGCCGACGGCCTCTCCGTTGCGTTCGTGGATCGTCCCGATCGATTGCGGCATCAGGGCCTTGATCACCCGCGTCCGATCCGCGCCATAGGCCATCGCATCGAGACGGGCGATAGCGTCAAGATCATCCACAACCACTGGCCTTACCGAGATCGTGGAATCGGTGGCGGGGCCTGCATCCTCGACGCGGCCCTGATGCTGAAAGACACGGCCGATGGGCTCGAAGCCGAGCGAGCGGTAGAGCCGGTAGCCTTCGCGCGTCGAATTCAGGCGCAGATCGCGCTGCCCGGATTGTTCGAAGATCGTGTCCATCAGCCGCCGGCCCGCACCTCGCGCCTGGAGGCGGGGCGAGGTGATAACCATGCCGATCGTGGCGAAATGTTCGCCAAAGGGCCACCACATCGCTGTCCCGAGCGCACGACCGATCAGATCGCAGGCGATGAGGCCATATCCGACCTCGAATACCAGCCGCCAGTCCTCAGGGCGATGCGGCCAGGCGACGGCGATCGAGAGTTGGTGTGCCTGGCCGAGATCGGCCTCGGTCATCGCGCGGATATCGATCGCATAGTCAAGTGGGCGCTTGGCCGTTTTGTAATCCACCCCTGCGAGCCTCATCTGGAATGAAGCCCAAGTATAGGTGCGCCGCTGGCTTTCGAGAATAGTAAAATTCATACAATACATAGGCTTAGAATGTCGCATGCTCGGGCTTCCAAATCGGACCGCGTCTGGGCAACAGCTTGCGCAGACCGGTTCGCAACGCCTTTCCGGCCCTGACAGCCGGCGCTGACCCGCGGATCGATCGCTGATGAAACTCGAACCCTATTGGCTTGCGACGGCGCCGCGTTTTGGCGGAGGCGCCACAGGTCCGCTCGCAGGCACTGTCGATGTCGCCATCGTCGGCGGTGGCTTCACCGGGCTCTCGGCGGCCCTGGCCCTGGCAAAATCCGGCGCAAGCGTTGCGGTTCTGGAGGCGGGCCGTGTGATCGGCGAGGCGTCCGGGCGCAATGGCGGACACTGCAATAACGGGCTCGCCCATGATCTCGGCGGTCTCGCAGCCAGCCTGGGCCAGGACCGTGCCGTGGCGCTCTACCGGGCCTTCGATGATGCGGTCGATCAGGTGGAGAGGCTGGTCGCAAGCGAGGCGATCGATTGCGATTTTATCCGCACCGGCAAGATCAAGCTCGCGGCCAAGCCCGAGCACTTCGCCAAGTTGCAGAAGAGCGCGGAGTTGCTGTCGCGCACCGTCGAGCCTGATCTCACCGTGGTCCGGCCGGAAGATATCCGCCGGGAAATCGGTTCCGACGGATTCCATGGCGGACTGGTCTTCCCGCGCAGTGCCCACATGCATATGGGCCGTTTCGGTGTCGGGCTGGCCGATGCCGCTGCGCGGCGTGGCGCGAGCATCTATGAGAACGCTGCGGTGACGGAGCTTCACCGCCTCAAGGCGCGTGCGCACAGGGTCGTGACGAGCCGCGGCGAGATCGAGGCCGGGCAGGTGCTGCTTGCGACCGGGGCCTCCCGGCAGGGGCCGTTCGCCTGGCTCAGGCGGCGCATCGTGCCGGTGGGCAGCTTCATCATCGCCACCGCGCCGCTTTCGGCCGAACTTGCTGCATCGATCCTTCCGATGCGGCGCACCGCGACGACGACGAAGAATATCGGCAACTATTTCCGCCTCACGCCGGATAATCGCCTGATCTTCGGCGGCCGCGCCCGCTTCGCACTGTCGAGCCCGAAATCCGATGCCAAGAGCGGTGCGATTTTGCAGGCGCGGATGCTTGAACTCTTTCCGCAGCTTTCCGGCGTCCGCATCGACTATTGCTGGGGTGGTCTGGTCGACATGACCTCTGACCGGTTGCCGCGCGCCGGCGAGCGTGACGGCGTGTTCTATGCCCTGGGCTATAGCGGCCATGGCACCCAGATGTCGGTGCATATGGGCCAGATCATAGCCCGCGTCATGGGCGGGGACGTGAATGCGAATCCGCTGGCGGGGCTCGCCTGGCCCGCAGTGCCAGGCCATTTCGGTCCGCCCTGGTTCCTCCCCTTCGTCGGCGCCTATTACCGCTACCAGGACTGGCGTCACTGAGGAGGCGTCAACGAGAGGAGCCCCATCGAACACCCGGGCCTCCGCGTCGCGGCTTGTCGGGAATGATGATGAGGCTCGTGGATTCAGCCTGCCTGCTTCAGCATCGCTGAAGCAGGGGGGAAACCGTCGTCAGCTCGGGCCGGAATCGAGGCGATCKATCGGCTCCTTCCCGACCGCGCTCGGCTGCGCGCGAGTGGCCGTAAGCCTTCACGCACCGATGTCGATCAGCACGGTCTTGTGCCGCAGATTGGTCTCGACGGCTTGCCGGCCGAGATCCTTGCCGATGCCGGAGCTCTTGTACCCGCCGGTCGGCAGGATGAAGTCGAGCGTGCGGTTATAGCGGTTGATCCAGACCGTGCCCGCCTTGATCTGGCGTACGGCCCGCAGGCCTCGGCCGAGATCGGAGGTGTAGACGCCGGCCGCGAGCCCATACTCGGGGTGGTCGGCGAGGGCGAAGCCTTCCTCCTCGGTGTCGAAGCGCTGGATCGTCAGCACCGGGCCGAAGATCTCCTCACGCACCGCCGCGGTGTCCGCATCGACGCCTGTGAGCAAGGTCGGCTGATAGAAGGCTCCGCCGTGACCCTCGATCCTTCCTCCTCCCAACAGCACCTCGGCGCCCTGGGCGCGGCTGCGGGCCAGGATCGCATCGATGCGCCGGGCCTGGATCTCCGAGATGATCGGCGCAAAGCCCGTCGACGATTTCCAGGTCGGACCTGGCGCGATGCGCGAGAGCCGCGCCAGCAGAGCTGAGACCAGGGTATCAGTGGCCTGCCGCTGAACGATCAGCCGCGAACCCGCCACGCAGGCCTGGCCGGCATTGGCGAGGAGCGAGCTGGCTATGCAATCCGCTGCCTTGTCGAGATCGGCGTCAGCGAAGACGAGCTGCGGGCTCTTGCCGCCGAGCTCCAGTGTTACCGGCTTGATGCCGGTCTCGGCCGCGGCCTTCATCACGGCGATGCCCGTACGGGTGGAGCCGGTAAAGGAGAGTTTGGCGATGCCGGGGTGGCGGCTGAGTGCGTCGCCCGTCACCGCGCCCGTGCCCTGTACGACATTGAAGATACCGGGCGGAATTCCGGCCTCGACGGCGAGCTCAGCCAGCCTCACGGTCGAGAACGGCGTCAGTTCGGACGGTTTCAGGACGATCGCGTTGCCGGCGGCGAGCGCCGGGCCGACCTTCCAGCTGGCCATGCTGAGCGGGAAGTTCCAGGGCGTGATCGCCCCCACCACACCATAGGGCTCGGAGACGATCATGCCGAAATGGTCGGCCCGCGTCGCGGCGACGTCGCCGCCGAGCTTGTCCGCCCATTCGGCGAAGAAGCGGATGCCCTCGGCTGTGCTGGCGACGTCGCCGCTCACGGCCTGGGCAATCGGGCGTGTCGAGCCCAGCGCCTCCAGCCGGCCGAGTGCCTCGCTCTTCGCCTCGATCAACTCGGCCCAGCGCCGCATGGCACGCGCCCGGTCGCGCGGGGGCTGCGTCGCCCAGCCACTGCGCTTGACCGCATGCGTTGCGTCCTCGACAGCCCGATCAACAACCTCCGCCGATGCGACCGGCAGATCGGCATAGGTTACGGCGTCGGATGGTCGGGTGACGCTGATCCTTTCACCGGGGCCATCGATGTTGCTGCCGGCGATGAAATGGCCCGTGGCGAAGGCGATGGCGTCAGGGTCGAAATCGCGCATCGGCGTCAGAGCCCGAGCAGGCCTGGCAGGCCGCCGATGTCCTTGATTTCGCGGTAGCCGTAAGCTGGAATGCCGGGCTCGTGACCGCGATTGACGAAGACCCGCTGACCGATCTTCAGGTCGTAGGCGCTCATCAGGTCGTAGCGCAGACTGGACGAGCAATGCACGACGTCTTCAGGTCCGCAGCCCAGCATGTCGAACATGTATTCGAACGCCTGCAGGCGCGGCTTGTAGGCCTGCGCCTCCTCCGCGGTATAGGCCGCATGGAAGGGGGCGCCGAGTTTGACGACGGAGTGCGGAATCAGCTCCTTCATCGAATTCGAGAGGATGACGAGGGGGATCTCCCTGGCGACCTTGGCGAGGCCTGCCGGCACATCCGGGTGCGGGTTCCAGCTCGGAATCTCGTCGTAGATGGCCTGGGCGTCGGCCGGGTCGAACGTGATCTTCCAGGCTCTGCAACTGCGCTCCACCGAGTTATGGACCACTTCGATGAAGGGCTTCCAGGCGCCAAGGACCTCGTCCAGGCGAAACCCCCTGAAGCTCTCGCAGAAACCGTCCATGACCTCGGGGGACAGGCGTGCGCCATAGACGCGCCGCGCCGCCGGGCCCATTTCGAAATTGATCAGCGTGCCATAGCAATCGAAGGTCACGAATTTCGGCCGCAGGGTGCTCATCGCGTCTCTCGCCATCAGAAGTTGCCGCGCCAGCACGATCTGCCGCGTTGCATCCAAGACTAGGGCCGGTGTGCAGGCGCGGACTTGGAATTGCGTCCGGCCGAGCAAAGATTCTGCCGATCATCTGCCCCGGTTCAGCATGAATTGCCGCCGGCTGCAAAAGGCCGAATGAAGGGCTGTCCGACACCGACGGGCGATGTTCAGAATTCGCCGATCTCGCCCCGCGAGCCATCGATCAGGCGCGAATGCCGGAAGGGACGCGGGTCGACGATCGGTTTGTCCCCCACGGCGAGATCGGCCGCCAGATGGCCGGCCGCGGGCCCGAGTCCGAAGCCATGCCCGCTGAAACCGGCCGCCAGCACGAAGCCCTGCAGACCCGCGACGGGCGAGATCACCGGCACGGCGTCCGGCGTTGAATCGATATAGCTGCCCCAGCTCTCCCGGACGGCGACGTCTTGAAGTGCGGGGTAGAGCGCCCGTGCCCTTGCCAGCGTCAGCGCAACGGACCTGCGGCTCGGCACGGGATCGAGCACGCGGATGCGTTCGAAGGGAGTCTCCCTGTCGAAAGCCCAGCCTCCGAGCGCCTCCGGCCCCTCGAAGAAGGAGGTGCCGAGGCCGAACTCGACCGCTTTCAGCCGCTTGATGAACATCGGCAGGAACTCGCGCGCATAGCGCAGTCCCTGCGGCGTGACTTCAAGTGTGCCTTTGCCGCTGATCGCGATCGTGTAGCTGCCGTCGAGCCGACGCGTCAGGGCGCAGTCGGGGGTGTAGAGCGCATCGAGTAATCTGGGCGCGACTTCTGTCCGCAGAATGGTCGAGCGGATGCTCGCCTGCGGAAACCGGATGCCATGGCGCCGGCAGAAGGCTGATGCCCAGGCGCCGCCGGAAAGGATGACGGAGCGCGTTCGGATCAGGCCCTTCTCGGTGATCACGCCTGAGACYGCGCCATTCGTGACGTCGAGGCCGCGGGCAGCACAATCCTGATGGATGCTCGCACCMTGCGAACGGGCGCCTTCTGCGAGGACAGGTGCGGCGAGGGCAGGCTCAGCCTTGCCGTCGCTGACCGAATGGACCCCGCCGAGCCAGGAGTGGCCGGTGCCTGCCGTCATGGCGACTGCTTCGCTGCCGGAGAGCATGCGCGTATCGATGCCGAATTGCTGTGCGGTTCCGCGCCATTTGTCCCATTGCGCGATCTGGCCGGCATCATTGCTGGCATAGATCAGGCCGCTGCGCCTGAAGCCGATATCACTGCCGATGTCGCGGCTGAGCCCGTCCCAGAGCTCCATGGCGCGCATGGCGAGGGGCAGTTYGCGGGCGTCACGGTTCTGCTGCCGGCACCACCCCCAGTTCCGGCTCGATTGTTCGCCGCCGACGACGCCCTTCTCAAGGAGTGCTACGCTGTGCCCGCGCTTCGCCAGGAAATAGGCTGCTGCGCTGCCGACGATTCCGGCACCGATCACGATGATATCGGCCTGGGCCGGCAGGCGCGCATTGCTGGCGATGCGTTCAAGCGTCGGTGACATAGGCGGGGCGCTCCGGCAGGGTTTCGTCGCGACGTTAGCGACCGCGCTGCGGGCGGCATTGGATCATCTTTGCATCGGCGCCGGACTCAATGCCGCAGCGCGGTCTCGATGCCGATTGGCGGATGCAGCTATGGCAAGACCCAACCCCGATGCGGTGGCTTGTCTTCAAGACATTGRAAGGCGCGTCACATCATGCCGGGCTCGCCGAGATCGGTCCCGTCGATCATGCGGCTGTAGCGATAGGGGTGTGGATCGACGATGGGGGTGTCGTTGGCGACGATGTCGGCGGCAAGGCGCCCGGCGGCCGGGCCGATGCCGAAGCCGTGACCGCTATAGCCCGTAGAGATATAGAAGCCGGGCAGGGTCGCGACGCCGGAGATGACCGGAATCCAATCCGGGGTGAAGTCGACCAGCCCGCCATATTTATGCGCGATCTTCACATTGGCGAGCTGCGGATAGAGTTGCCCAAGCCGTGTCAGGGCAAAGCTGATCAGCTCCTCCTGTGCCGGCGGATCGAAGGTGCGGATTCGCTCGAAGGGCGAGATGCCATCGTTGCTCCAGCGGGAGATCGCCTCCGGCCCGGCGAAGAAGGACCGGCCAGCCCGGATGGTCAGGCCCCAGCGCCGCTTCTTGAAGGTCCGCCAGAACTGTTGGGCGTAGAGCATGCCCTGCGGAGTGAGTTCGAGCAGGCCGCGTCCGCTGATGCCGACGGTATAACCGCCATCGATCCGGCGTCGGAAGGTGAGATCGGGCATGGACAGCCCGCCCTCGATCACCTGCGGCGCGGCCTCCGTGAAAAAGGAGGTGGAGCGCACGCCCGCCTGCGGCAGCTTGAGGCCGTGATGGCGGCAGAACATCGAGCTCCAGGCTCCGCCGGCGCAGAGCACTGCGCTGGTCCGGATCGTGCCCTTTTCGGTGACGACCGCCGAAACCCTGCCTCCCTCGGTCTCCAGTCCGCGTGCGGCGCAGCTCTGATGAATGGTCGCCCCCCGCTTGCGCGCCCCTTCGGCGATGGCCGGGGTCGCCAGCGCGGGCTCGGCCCGCCCGTCGGTCGGCGAATGCACTCCGCCGATCCAGTTCTCCGTACTGCCCGGAGACATGGCCTTGGCCTCGGCAGCCGTCAGCATCCGGCTATGCATCTGATACTCGCGGGCGCGGTCGGCCCAGTTCGACCAGATATCGAGATCGGATTGTTTGGTCGTCACATAGAGCAGCCCGGTGCGGCGGAAGCCCGTCTCGGCTCCGAGTTCTTCGTTCAACCCGTTCCACATCTCGACGGCGCGCTGGGCCAGCGGCAATTCGCGCAGGTCGCGATTCTGCTGGCGGCACCAGCCCCAGTTCCGGCTCGACTGTTCGCCGGCGAGGTGCCCCTTCTCAACCAGTGCGACCGAATGCCCCTTCTTTGCCAGCTCATAGGCCGCGCTCGTGCCGGCGATGCCACCGCCAATGACCACCACATCGGCAGATTTCGGCAGAAACTCGTCGCTACGGACGCGGGTGACCGGAGGAGACATAGGCTGGCTTTCCTTGCGCTGCGGGACCGCTCCGCGCGGGCAACGACCAATCCATCCGCACGGCCGATCCGATTTGATCGGCTCGATAAGACCCGGTCCGGTGCAGAACCCTATGCCAAAGGCGGTGGTTGAATCGGCAGATTATGCCCGGCCGGGCGCCGTGATCGGCATACGAGGCGGGTGGGTGCAGGCCTAACCTAGGCACGCGGTTGAAGGACCGGCCGCGCCCGCGAACGACCCGACGGATGAAGCGGGCGGCGTGGATGCGCGATCGTTTCCGCCTGAATTGCCCGGGGCGCCCGGGACTTCCGCAAAACAAGCAAAAGAGGGGTTACCGGATGATAAAGCACTCCGACGGAACGACCCGTTCGGCTTTCCCGATGCCGGCATTGCATCGCCGCCAGTTTCTCGCGCTCGGAGCGGGCGGCCTGCTGGCCGCCTCGGGGGTTGGAGCCAGCGCCCAGACCAAGCCTGCTCCGCCACCGCCCGCTAAACCGACCGGCCAGGTCGTCGTTGGCCTGTCGCAGGAGCCGACAGCATTCAACCCGCTCATGCCTGGCATCGAGGTCGACGAGACCGTCTGGATGCAGGTCTTCAATACGATGTGGCTCGCCGACCCTCAGGGCAACCTGATGCCCGATCTCGCAACCGAGGTGCCGAGCGAGGCCAATGGGGGCATCTCGGAAGGTGGCCTGGCCTGGAAAGTCAAACTGCGCGAGGGCATCACCTGGCATGACGGGACGCCCTTCACGGCCGAGGACGTGAAATACACGCTGGAGCTGATCAATGCGCCGGGCTTCAAGAGCCGCACCCGGGTCGGCCATGCGCTGGTCAAGGACATCGTGGTCAAGGGACCGCATGAGATCTCCTGGCGCATGGAGAAGGCCTACGCGCCCTATCTCGCGCTGCTCTCCAACACCTTCATCGTGCCCAAGCATCTGCTTGAGAAAGCCAGCGACCCGAATACCGCACCCTTCAACGGCGCGCCGGTCGGTACCGGGCCCTTCAAATGGGGGCAGCGCACGCCGGGCGACAACATCACGCTCGTCGCCAATGAGCGTTATCACGGCAAGGGCCCCTATCTGGAGAAGGCTGTCCTCAAATATGTGCCGGACCAGACGGCTCTCTATGCACAGTTCCGCACGGGACAGGTCGACCTCATTATCGGCACTGGCATCCCGGCGAATTTCTATGCCGAGGCCGTGAAGCTGCCGGGCCGCAAGATCGTGAAGATCCCGAACGCCTCGCTCGAAATCCTGATGCCCAATCTCGAGCATCCGGCCTTGTCCGAGAAGGCGGTGCGCCAGGCTCTCTACGCCTCGATCAACAAGCAGGCGATCATCGACGTCATCTTCTATGGCCTGCACAAGCCGACGGAGTCCTTCGCGCCTCAGGAATCCTGGGCCTACAATCCCAACCTGCCGCAGCAGAGCTACGACCTCACCAAGGCTAACAAGCTGCTCGACGACGCTGGCTGGAAACGCAGCGGCAGCGGCGTTCGCATGAAGAACGGCGTGCCGCTTGAGTTCGCGGTCTCGACGACGACCGGCGCCTCGCTACGCGAGCAGTGCCAGCAACTGATGATGCAGGACTGGCAGCAGGTCGGCGTTTCCATGAAGATCAACAACATGCCGGCCGCGGTGATCTGGGGCGAGTTCTATACGCGCTCGAAGTTCCAGTCGCTGCTGGTCGGCACCGCCTTCCGCACCGTGATCGATCCCGATCCGGCCTCGCGCTTCGCCTCTGATGCAATACCCGCCAAGAACGGCAGTGGCGCCAACCAGATGCAGTGGCAGAATGCCGAAGTCGACAAGCTGCTGAAGGAGGGCCAGGAAACCTTCGATCAGGCCAAGCGCAAGGCCGTCTACTGGAAATTGCAGGAAATCGTCCGCGAGGAACTGCCGATCCTGCCGATCTACCAATATGTTCCGGTCGAGGGCTACAAGGAAGGGCTCATCGGCTACGAGCCCAATATCAATGCCCGCCAGAATACCTGGAACATGGGCAGCTGGTACTGGGCGCGCTGAGACCATGAACGGCCCCCCCGGGAACACGGCGCCATGAGCACCTTTCTCGTGCGACGGCTGCTGCAGGCGCTCGTGCTGCTGCTCATCGTCTCGATAATCGGCTTTGCGATCCTGCACYTGGCTCCGGGCGGGCCGCTCTCGCAGTTCGCCGCCGGCGGCGACATGACCCAGGCCGATCTCGACCGCATCGCTGAACAGCTCGGCCTCAACCGCCCGCTGCCGCTGCAATATGCGGAATGGCTCTGGCGCATGCTGCGCGGCGACTGGGGGCTGTCCTATCGCGACCATCAGCCGGTGCTGCAGATCATCGCCTCCCATATCGGGCCGACGATGGAACTGATGCTGAGCTCGACGCTGCTCGCCATGTTGCTCGGCGCCTGGCTCGGTATTCTTGGCGCGATCCGACGCTACTCGTTGTTCGATTCACTCGCGACGATCGGCGCCATGATCGCGCTCTCGATCCCGACCTTCTGGTTCGGCCTTGTCATCATCTATGTCTTCTCGGTCGGGCTCGGCTGGCTACCTGCCGGCAACCGCTACACCATCGGCGATGGTTCGGTGCTCAACCGGATCCATCATCTGATCGGGCCCTGCATCGTGCTCGCGCTGGTCTCGACGGCGGTCTGGAGCCGCTACATGCGCTCCTCGATGCTTGAGGTCGTCAATCAGGACTATATCCGCACCGCCCGGGCCAAGGGCGTGCCGGAGCGCCAGGTCCTGCTGCGGCACGCCCTTCGCAATGCGCTGCTGCCAATGATCACCATCACCGGCCTGCATGTGCCGACATTGCTTTCGGGCGCACTGGTGACCGAGACCGTCTTCACCTGGCCGGGCATGGGGAGGCTCTTCCTCGACTCGATCAGCTATCGCGACTATCCGACCGTGATGGGCATCCTGATGTTCACCGCCGTCCTGGTGTTGCTCGGCAGTCTGATCGCCGACCTGCTCTATGGTCTCGCCGATCCGCGGATTGCGAGGAATGGCTGATGAGCACTGATCTCACCGGCGTCACCGAAGTCCGGATCGCAGCTTCGCCATTCGTCTGGAACAGCCCCGGCTTTCGCCGTTTCCGCCGGCACCGGCTGGCGGTTTTCGGAGCGGTGGCAATCGTGGCGATGACGCTCGCCTGCATCTTCGGGCCGATGCTGCTGCCCTATAGCGACACGTTCATCGACATCCGGCAGCGCTTCGCGCCACCCTTCTCGGGCCCGCATGTACTCGGCACCGATCCTCTCGGGCGCGATATCCTGGCCCGCCTGCTAATGGCCGGGCGGATTTCACTCGCAGTGGGCTTTTCCGCCATGCTGATCAGCATGGCGATCGGCATCTGCATCGGCATGATCGCCGGATTCTACGAAGGTGCGGTCGGGGCTGCCCTGATGCGCTTCGTCGACGCGATGCTGTGCTTCCCCTCGATCTTCCTGCTGCTTGCTGTTTCGGCCCTGATCTTGCCGTCGGTGCCCTCGATCGTCATGCTGATCGCTATGACCTCGTGGATGGAGGTGGCGCGGGTCGTCGAGGCTCAGATAAAATCGCTCCGCACCCGCGATTATGTGGTTGCAGCGGTCGCGATGGGCGCCAGCAACGGCCGCATCATGTTTCGTCAGCTGCTGCCGAACGCGATCGCACCGATCGTCGTTGCCGCGACGTTGAACGTCGCCCATGCGATCCTGGCCGAGAGCTATATCAGCTTCCTCGGCTACGGCATCCAACCGCCGACTCCAAGCTGGGGCAATATGCTGGAGAACGCCCAAAGCTATCTCACCAGCGCGCCATGGCTTGCGATCCTGCCCGGGGCGGCGATCACGCTCGCCGTTACGAGCTTCAACTTCGTTGGAGACGGTTTGCGCGACGCGCTCGATCCCAGAATGGACTTGCCGTGACGTCGCGTGCTGCCCTTCTCGAAAGGGGGGAGGGGCATTGCTGCGGGCTGCACAGAGTGTGGGACGGTGGCACGTGCCTCTCTGTTAGGTTGTACCCTTTCCGAGAGGCGTTCCTGGGCGTGCCTCTGTGCTGAGATGACGCGCGGATTTTGCTTGCCTGGTGCCCTGGAAGAGCGCTCACTGCATCGCCGCTTCCGTTCAACCTGAACCGAGAGCGGGCCGCGGTGCCGGGTTGGCGCCGGTCAAGGCTGGAAGCTCGTCGTGCAAAGCGAACGCCAGGTCACCTGGCTTCAGGGCAAGGGCCAGATCATCTGGCGCGACGGTACGCGCCAGCCTGTATCTTACAGTTTCGAAACATCCCGGAACGCGAACGGCAGATGCCGCGGGCATTTCGACCTCGATCTACGTCAGGTCGCACCCTTGCTGCTCTCCTATGAGATCAGGCTGCTCTGCGAGGACGGGCATGTCGTGAACCTTGCGATCACCGATCATTGCAGCGACGGGGCTACCTTCGTGGGCAGCCTCCTCGACGAGCGCTGCGAGAGCGAGGAGTTGCTCCATGACCGGTAACTAAGGGAAGGCTGATGTGATCAGCCTGAATTTTGACTTCCGCGACAGATCCGGTCTCGGAACTTACCAGATCCCTCGGGTGCTGCCAGCGGGCGAAATCAGGCACCGACAAGACCGGGTGCGGGGCTCCGATGGCCACGAGCGGGCGATCGAAGAGCATCGGATCCGGGCCGGCGTCACGCAGAAGAACCACTTCGGCAATCTGAAATAATCGAACGAGCCCTGACCGGTCGGAGGAGCGGCTCAAGGCGAGGCGCCAGACGCCGTCTTCCGTTTGCCGTTCAGAAGCACCGGCGCAAGGGCGGGTGTGGCCGATGTCAGGCCAGTCCCTGCGTCCTCCCGGAACTCCATTGCATGGCGATCTGCCCGAGATTGGGGCCGAGCGTGACGGGCGTGYTCAGACGATCTCGGAAACGAGCTTGCCGATCAGGCTGTTGGAGAGGATCACAGGCAGCTTCGCGGCTTCCGCGGCCTCGCGGCGATGAGCCTCGACGAAACCCATGCAGTCCATCAGCAGAACCTTAGCACCGCGCCTGGCGAGGTCGCGGGCCGCCTCGGACAGGTTGGAACCAGGCCCGCCATAGGGCGAGGCCGCAGCATAGAGCGGTTTGCGATCAAGCCCGGCCCATTTCCCGGCCTCGCTTGCGATCTGTTCGGCGAGCGGCACGATGATGCCGAGTTGCGCGCCCGGGGTGAGGGCGGCGACCGTTGGCGGCAGGATCCGATCAGGTTCGATCAGTTGCGCCCTGTCTGCCGCCAGGGTCTCGAAATGGCCGGTGCAGAGCATCAGGATCGTGCTGCAGCCCTCGGCTTCCAGCATGGCGATCTTGGCCTGCGCCGCAGCTTCGGTGCGGCTCCTGTCGATGATGACTGAGCTGCCGTCCAGCAGCTTGGTGATCAGCACGGCAGCTCCGGCGCGAGGGCCGAAGTCGCGCTCGATCTCGGCCTTGCTCCGCCCGTCCAGCACACCCGCATGGCGGCGCGGCAGGTCGGAGCCGATCACCGCGTCGAGAATGGGCGTGATGTCGGAGCGCGGCGCCTGGCCGATGGTCAGGGTTCCGAGTTTGCGCATGCGAGGCCGTCCTCTGTCGAATGGGACGCCCGTGCCGTTTCCGGCACGGGCGCTGAGATCATCGATYGGATCTCGTTTCCGGTCCGATGATCCAGCTCTGTGTTCGCATCGGCCGTCCCGAAAACCGCGAAGCAGTTTTCGGGCCGTTGCTTTAGCGCCTGAAGTTCTTGATCACCGAGTCGAAGAAGCTGAAGATCGCGTCTCCGGCGATGATGCCGGCGGCGAAGACCTCCATGTCCCCTTCGCCTGTGCTGCCGCGCAGCTTCTCCCAGACAAGCCGGCAGACGATGCCGGCCAGGACGGCCCACCCCGCCATCGGGAAGCTGATGAGCAGGCCGGTGGCGAAGAGCACGCCGATCTGGCGCTTCGGGCCGCCGATGAACTGCAGGATCGCGCCCGGGATCGCCCAGAGGAAGAGCTGCCAGGCGACGCCTGGCGCCACGCCGGCCTTGATCGTCGCGGCATAGACCTTGTTCACGGGGGCGACGAGGTTCTGGTCGAAATAGGACTGGTAGGAGACCAGCACCACCGCACCGGCGATGACGAAGGCGAACATCGCAGCAAAGAGCTGCTGCCGACGGCCGTCGCGCTCGAAGGCGGGATCGGCGCCGTTGCCGCGCAGGATGTACCCGGCCTTCAGATCATAGCCCATGTCGGCGAAGGCAGGCCCCGTCGCGGCGGAGAAGCCAACGAGCAACGCAAGCGCCGGCATCGGGAAGCCGATCAGCATGCCGATGATCAGCGTGATCAGTGCGACGGCGAAGGCCGGGAACCAGCCAGAGTGCATCGCGGCGAGGCCGACGATGAGCTCATGCACATAGGCCGCGAAGGCGGCATAGAGCACGAACAGGATCAACATCCCGATCGACATATCGCTCATCAGGCCGCCGACCAGCGCGATGAAGACCGCGATCACGAGATAGGCAATGGTGCCGAGACCGAGCGCGCGCCTGACTTCCGCATCGGAAACGCCGGAGGCCGCCTCGGCCAGCTTCTGGGCTTCGCTGCGCCTGAACAGGAGCTGCGCGACCTGAAACAGGGCAATCAGCCCTGCGCCGATCATGAAGCCGTGCGGGATATAGGCCGCCATCAGATCGCCCTTCGGGATGATCTCGGCGAAGAGCGGGCCGCCGAAGAGCTGGCTGGAATAGCCGCGCAGCAGCAGGCCGACGCCGAACATCGAGAGCGCCCAGATATTGCCGATGAAGGCGACGCCGAAGGCGGACATCGGAATGCCGGAGACCGCCGTCGAGCCGACAAAGCCGATGGCCGCGAGCGGCACCTTGACGAAGGAGGCCAGGATGCCGGTGACGAAGCCGACCCCCATCAGCACCGCCTTGCGTCCGCCCTCGTCGCCGGCCTTGATCGCTTCGGCGGCGGCAACGCCCGGGGGCCAGGCACCGGTCGCCGGAAACACCCGGGAATCGAACATCCGGTAGAGCAGGTAGGCGTCGAGCAGCATCGCCGCGAAGGCGCCTGCCAGCATCGGCAGCACCAGATCGGAGCGACCAAGCAGGAAGGGAATGCCGATCGGCAGCAGCAGGCTGTTGGCAGCCCCGAATGTCGCGGACGAGATCGCGCTCTGAGCCAGATTCTGAACATGGATCGAGCGGTAGCGCGTGAACATCGCTATCGGCACGCGCGCAAGCGCCATGGCGGCGAGCGCCCCGATTAGCGATGTGTTTGCCGTGATGCCCAGGGAGACCAGAAGCTGCATGCCAATGATCGCGCCAAAGACGCAAAGAATGGCGATCAGCACCAGCGTCCCGGGCTCGAACAGGCTCGGGTGCCGCTGAGGCACTCCTTTCGGTTGGTCCTTCATGCCTCAGTCCCCGTTATTGGCCCCTGGAGGGGCAGATGTGCTTGTTGATGTCAGTCGTCAGGCAACAAGGATGCCGGCCTTGGCCTCGCCGACGTCGTGCGTCGCATGGCCGGTCTGGACCCCGTAGTCGCGCTTGGCGGCCTCCGGTGAGACGAGGCCGAGTGCGATGTCGCGGGCGATGGCGTCGCGGGAGCGCTCCGCCGCCGCGCCGTAGCCGGCGCCGCCGGCGAGCACGAGTTCCACGATCTCATGGGGATGCTTGACCTGGACGAGGTCGCCCGTCCCGACATCCTTCAGGACATGGCCCTGCTCATCGATGACCCGCCCTGATGCTCCGCCGCCGGCCTTGCCGCCGAACAGGCCCGGGATCGGGTTGTTGACGCCTTCCGGATAGAGCGAGACCAGCGTCGGGAGACCGTCATCGGAGAGCTTGCGCAGGCGGACGCGCTGGCCGAGGCCGCCGCGATGCTCGCCGGCACCGCCGGAGTCGGTGAGATAGGTCTTCTCCACGACCAGCACCGGCACGCGCGCCTCGAAGGTCTCGATCGAGGTGTTGGCGGCCGAGGTCGGATAGAGAAGGCCGGACTTGCCGTCGCCATGGGCCGAGCCGCCCTGGCCGCCGCCGACGAAAAGCATGTCGGAATAGGTATCACCCGCCTGGTCCCGGCCATAGACGCTCGCCGCCACCGGTAGTCCGGTGAAGGCCTGGACCTGGTTCGGAGCGGCCTGTGACAGGGCGCGGAAGATGTTCGGCGCGATGTACCAGCCGGTGCGCGTCCGCAGGTTGACCGCGAGCGGCTTGTCGCAGTTCAGGATCGAGCCCTTCGGCGCGTCGATCGAGAAGGCGCGATAGCAGCCGGCATTGCCGCGGACATTCGGCGTCAGCATGCATTTCAGCGGGTAGGTCGCATGCGCCATTGTGTAGTTCAGGGTGCAGTTGAGCCCGCCCTGCGGCAGCTGCGGTGGGGCGCCGTCAAAGTCGAGATGGATCGTGTCGCCCTTGACCGTCAGCGCCAGCGGATAGGTCATCGGCGTGCCGAGCGGGTTGTTCGAGACGGTGCCGTGATAGGTCCCGTCCGGCAACGCGGCGATGGCCTCGCGCATGGCCTTCTCGGAACGGTCCTGCACCACCGAGGCGAGGGCGCGCAGATCCTGCATGCCGTAATCGCTCAGGAAGGACTGCAGGCGCTCGGCGCCGATCGCATTGGCCGCGACGAACGAGTGCAGATCGCCGAGAACCTGCTCGGAATTGCGGACGTTCTCGCCCAGCAGGCGGACGAGTGTCTCGTTGATCCGGCCAGCCTCGTAGAGCTTCATCGGCGGGATCTGGAAACCTTCCTCGTAGATCTCGCGGGCCCTGAGGCTGTCCTTGGTGCCGCCGATATCGGAGACATGGCCGACAGTGCCCATCAGTCCGACGACGCGGTCGCCCAGGAACACCGGCGTGACCACGGCAATGTCGAAGAGATGGCCGGCGCAGAGCCAGGGATCATTGGTGATCAGAACGTCGCCGGGCTTCAGGGTGTCGGCCGGATAGCGCTCGAGCAGCGCCTTGACGGCGCGCGGCAGGGTCAGGTTGAACACCGGCATGGCGCGTGGCGAATGAGCCAGCGTCTCGCCCTCGGGGTCGAGCAGCTCGCAGGCAAAATCCTGCGCTTCGGAGATCACCAGCGAGAAGGCCGTGCGGCAGACGGTCAGCCACATCTCCTCGACGACGTTGACGAGGCGGCTCCACATGATCTCCAGCGAGATCGGGTCGGCCTCGATCCGGCGCGCGGCCTCAGCCAGCGGCATGTCGGCGCTGATCGTGGTCTCGGCGGCGCTGGCCCGCCCGACGCTGACCAGCAGGTTAAGTACCTGGTCGATCGCAACCGTATCCCCGGGAGGAACGATGGTCGTCGCTTCGCGCTCCTCGATGATCGCGGGACCCTTGATGGAGTCGCCCGGCCGCAGCGCGTAGCGATCATAGACGGTCGCCTCGCTCCAGCCGCTCTCGAACCAGGCCTGGCGAGTGCCCTTCACCTTGGTGCCGGCATCGCCGCCGCCGGCCGCGCCGGAGAGCGAGAGGCTCGGCACCGGACCGGCGCAGCGGACGCGGAAGTTGATCGCCTCGAGACGGGCGCCCTCGTAGACCGAGGTGTAGCGCGCCGAATAGGTGGTGGCGAAGGCAGCGCGGATGGCGTCCAGGCTCGATGTATCGATCGTGCCGGCCGGCAACGTCACCGCGATATCGTGCATCTGGCCGACGAGGCGCATATCGGCCGAGCGCTCGACCGTGATGTCGGCTGGCTTCACGCCGGCCTCGAGCAGGTGCTTGCGGCCCTGCGCCTCCAGCTCGCTGAGCACGGTGTTGACGGCCTGGGCGTCAAAGCCCTCCGAGAACTCGACCGGCAGCGACTGCACCATGTCGAAGGAGAGCGGCGCGGCGAGAAAGCCGAGCGCCGAAGCCGCGCCGGAGGCCGGCGGAATGATGACCTGCCGGACGCCGAGCACGCGGGCGACATCGACGGCGTGCGCCGGGCCCGCCCCACCGAAGCCGACCATGGCGTAGTGACGCGGATCCTTGCCCTTCTCGACGAGATGGACACGCGCCGCGGCGCCCATGCTTTCGACGACGACCTTGTGGATGCCCCAGGCTGCTTCTTCCACGGAGAGGCCGAGCGGCTCCGCCACCGAGGCAACAGCCTTGCGCGCGGCCGCGAGATCGAGCGCCATGCGTCCTCCGAGGAAGAAGCCCGGATCATAATAGCCGAGCACCAGATTGGCGTCGGTGACGGTCGGCTTGGTGCCGCCCATGCCGTAGCAGGCCGGGCCGGGGTCGGAGCCTGCCGAGTGCGGGCCTACCTTGAGCAGGCCGACCTCGTCGATGGCGGCGATCGAGCCGCCTCCGGCGCCGATCTCGATCATGTCGATGACGGGAGCCTTGATCGGCAGGCCGGAGCCCTTGGCGAAGCGGTTGACGCGACCGGCTTCGAGCATCGGTGCGATCTCAGCGCGGCCGTCCTCGATCATGCAGGCCTTGGCGGTGGTGCCACCCATGTCGAAGGAGATGACGTCCTTGTGGCCGGCGAGCTCGCCGAACAAGGCTGTCGCAAGGCCGCCGCCGGCAGGGCCGCTTTCGAGCAGGCGGATCGGGAAGGTGCGAGCGGTCTCGGGGGAGACCAGGCCGCCAGCCGAATGCATCAACCGCAGCGAGCCGGTGAACGAGCGGGCTGCGAGTTCGCGCTCCAGCCGTTCCAGATAGCGCCGCATCAGTGGCTGGACATAGGCGTTCGCCGCGGTGGTGACGAAGCGCTGATACTCCCAGATTTCGGCGACGACCTCGCTCGACAGGGAGACCGTGAGTTCGGGGCAGGCGTCCCGGACGATCCGGCCGGCTTCCTGCTCATGGGCGGAGTTGCGGTAGCTGTTCAGGAAGCAGATCGCGATCGCTTCGCAGCCGGCAGCGGCCAGCTCGCTGGCGGCTGCACGCACCGCGGTTGCATCGAGCGCCGTCACGATCTTGCCGTCGCGGTCGATACGCTCCGCGACTTCGAGACGAAGCTCGCGCGAGACCAGCGGCTCCGGGAAGGTCAGGAACAGATCGTAGATGTCATAGCGCTGCTCGGTGCCCATTTCGAGGATGTCGCGGAAGCCGCGCGTGGTGATCAGGCCGAGCTTGGAGCCCTTGCGCTCGATCACCGCGTTGGTCACCAGCGTTGTGCCATGCACGATGTCGCCGATATCGGCCAGCGTGATGCCGGCCATCTCGGTCAGTTCGCCAAGGCCGATCAGGGCAGCCTCGGACGGATCATGCGGCGTGGTCAGGCGCTTGTGCAGCAGGACCGAGCGCTCCTGGCCGTCATAAAGGATGAAATCGGTGAAGGTGCCGCCGATATCGAAGCCGATGCGCCAACGATTGCTCATGGAGCTGTCTCCGCGATTGAGGGATGTAGGGGAAAGAAAAGCGGGTCCCGGGTCAGCGCCGCGATCTCGGCGGCGCCTTCTCCCAGAGAACGGATAATGGCGAGGCGCTCCTCCGGCGTGACGGTCGCTGCCGGGAAGGAAATGCAGAGCGCGACTTCGTCGCCGGTGCTCGGATCGCCGACCGAAACCGAGATGGCGCGCACGCCCCTGACCGCCTCGTCATGGGATTCGGCGTAGCCCTCGCGTCGTGTGACGGCGAGCCGCGCCAGGAGTTCGTCGAGGCCCTGCGGGGCTGTATCGGACGGCGGTTCGAAACCGCCGGCATAGAGGCGGCGGACCTCGTCGTCGGGAAGGCGGGCGAGCAGGGCGCGGCCGGTGCTGGACGCGAAGGCGGCAATTCGATCGCCAATCGACGTGACGACGCGCAGGGCGTGCCGTCCGGGATGGGCCGTGACGCCGACGATGTCGGTGCCGCGCCGCACGCTGATATAGCCGGTATGTCCGACCTCGTCCGAGATGCGCCCGATCACGGAATCGGCCCGGTCGATCAGCGAGGCGGCGAAGCGGTAGATATGGCCGACCTGATTGAGCAGCAGGGAGGGGCGGTAGCGCTTGCTGTCGCCGACCGTTTCCAGCAGCCCCTCGTCGCGCATCGCCCGCAGCAGTCGCGACGCATTGCTCTTCGGCATTCCAAGCAAGGAAACGAGATCCGTCACCGTCACATCGTGACGCGTGCTGGAGAAGCAACGGAGCACATCGACGGCCGCCGACAGAATGGACATCCGGGTGAGTCTAGAAAAGTTCCATAAAATGGAACTTGAGTTGCAATAACAGGAACAATATCGCGCCTGACCGAAGAGTCAACAAGCGTTAAGGATTGAGGGTGGAATGCGCTCGGACGAGGCGCTATGGCCCTGGAGTGCCGGATCAACGGCGGTCCTGCCTGATTGGCTTGTGTGCGTCCGTTGAAGCTGCAGGCAGTCCGACCCGCCCAGCGCTCGATCCGGTGCAGGTCAAGCTTCCTTGCCGAGCCCGGTCAGGCCGACAGGACCAGGAATGCCAGGGAAGGGAGTTCGACGACGAGGCTGCGCACAACCGGGCGTCGGCCAGATCGGAGAGGCAAGCGACTGCGCAAGGCGGCGCTGTTCCAGCCTTTCGCCGGACTGCGGCGCGGAGCGGCGAGCCGCCATTCATGTTGAGGTTGCGGGCTCGGACGATGCTGGCTCGCCCGGGTCGGGGCGAATGCGGCGCGTCTCAGGACGCGGCGCAGGGCATGCCGCCGCCTTCGCCTGCCAGGTCCGTCTGTGCGGGGGAGGCGGTAATCACCTTAGGACGGCTTGCGTGCGGAGATCAGGAAGCGGTTTTGCGCTGCGCGCTCGAGACGCTGGAAGAGCGGCATGAAGCGACCCTGGGCGCGGTGGATCGGGCCAAGGTCGCGGTCGACGACGACGTCCTCGAACCCTGCCTGCCTCAGCAACTCGGCGACGGCATCGGGGCGGCACCCATCAGAAAAATAGACGCGCGACAGGATGCTTGCATGGGTGTCCGCATAAGGTGGGGGAGGCGGCACATTCCTGCTCAGGCGTTTGACAAGTCGTGCGAGCCACTTGATCAACCGCCTGTCCGGTGGGGTGTTGATGGTGTCCGCGTCGATGATCGCGACGCGTCCGCCCGGCTTGAGTACCCTGTGCCATTCGGCGAAGGCGGCCGGCGGGTCGGGCAGGGTCCAGACAAGATGCCGGGTGACTACTGCGTCGTAACTATCCGAGGGCTCCAGCGTATTCTCGGCATCGCCGAGGAAGAGCTTGATCGGTCCCTTGCCCGAGACCTTGGCGCGGGCACGCGCCAGCATGGCCTCGGAGAGATCGAGGCCGGTCACCGAAAAGCCGAGTTCCGACAGCAGCAGCGAGATCACCCCCGTGCCGCAGGCCAGGTCGAGCGCCCGGCGCCCCTGATCGGTGCCAAGGTGCCGCGACAGAAGCGCGAGCCATGCGCGCCGTTCTTCCAGGGAAAAGATCTCGTGGCCTGGCGTCGTATCGAATGTCTCTGACCTGATGGACCAATAGTCCCGGATTTCATCCTTCAGGCTGCGATTTGCGATCGTGGTCGACATCGATCATTCGCCTTGTCTTGGTCCGTTTCCGGCACCTTTCACCACGCTGCGCTGCGTCTCACAAGTCTTTCCTTCGGTTCGCGCCGAGAAGTTTTGTGAATGAGCGGTCTGTTCTTCACTTTAGAATTCGTTTAATCAAGTAGATTGGATGTATTCTAAAAGATATGCCTTGACCGACCTTGTGTCATTTCATACGAGCCGCCCAGCTCAGACGAGGTTTAGGTGGTGGCGTGATGGCATTGCTTCACAGGGTTATTCAAGTAGCCACTCTGACCATTGGCCTCATCGCGTCGACGTTGCCTGCTTTCGCGGAGAAGGTCAGGGTCACGGATGTTCTCGGCCGGGCGGTCGAGGTCAACGCGCCAGTCGAACGCGTGATCCTGGGCGAAGGGCGGCAGATGTACTTCGTCGCCGCGCTCGACAGGGACGATCCGTTCAAGCGTGTCGTCGGCTGGCGGGACGATCTGCCGAAAGCCGACCCCGACAGCTACAAGGCCTATCTCGCCCGCTATCCCGCGATTGCCAAACTGCCGAATTTCGGTGGCATGAAGGAGGGCGCATTCGACGTCGAGCAGGCGATAGCGCTGAAGCCGGACGTTCTCTTCCTGAATGTCGAGGCGAAGATCGCCAGCGACGAGGCCAAGCTGGTCGAGAAACTCGCCTCCGTCGGCATTCCCGTCGTCTATGTCGATTTCCGCGAGAAGCCCTTCCAGAACACCGAACCGTCCATGCGGCTGATCGGCAAGCTCTTCGGCAAGGAGGCGCTTGCGGAGGACTTCATCACGTTCCGGGCCGAGCAGATCTCGCTGGTGACGGACCGTCTTGCCAAGGCTACGGCATTGAAGCGGCCGGTCGTGATGATCGAGCGCGCCGGGGGCTATTCCGACGATTGCTGCATGTCGTTCGGCAACGAGAATTTCGGCAAGATGGTCGAGATCGCCGGGGGCAAGAATTTTGCGGGCGACCTGATCMCCGGGACCTTCGGTACGGTCAATGCCGAGGCCGTCGTCGCCGCCAATCCTGATGTCGTCATCGTCACCGGCGGCAATTGGGAGGCCTATGTCCCGGGTGGGGCCTGGGTCGGCCTTGGCCCCGGCGTCGACCTGATCGAGGCGCGCCGCAAGCTCGCTGCGCTGTCGCGCCGCCCCGCCTTCGCGCAGACGGCCGCCGTCAGGAATGGCCGCGTCCATGGCATCTGGCACCAGTTCTACAACAGCCCCTACCAGTTCGTCGCGATCCAGGAGATCGCGAAATGGCTGCATCCCGACCTGTTCAGGGATGTCGATGCTGACGCCACACTGAAGGCCCTGCATGAGCGCTTTCTGCCCTTGCCTTACCAGCCCGGCTACTGGGTGACCGTCGAGGCCAAGGGATGAGCGAGATCGGAATATCTGGCGCCGCTGCCGAGGCGGTGCGCGAGGGCGGGGGGCGGGCGAGCTATCGCGCCCTGAACGCGCGCCGGCGCATGATCCTCGCCGGGCTCTTTCTGCTGCTGCTGCTGAGCTTCATTGCCGACCTGATGATCGGCCCGGCCCGCTATGCGGCGTCCGATGTCGTGCGTGCGCTCGTGATGCCGGACAGCGTCCCGGTTGCCGTGCGCGTCGTGATCTGGGACATCCGCCTGCCGGTGGCGTTGATGGCGGTTGTGACGGGCGCCTCGCTGGCCATGGCGGGCGCCCAGATGCAGACGATCCTGAATAACCCGCTCGCCAGCCCGTTTACCCTTGGGATATCGGCTGCAGCCAGTTTTGGCGCGGCGCTCGCGCTCGTGTTCGGCGTCGCCATCCTGCCGTTCGCCGTCGATTATATCGTGCCGTTGAACGCCTTCATCGCGGCGATGGGGGCGGCCATGCTGATCCATGTGCTCAGCCAGTCCCGCGGCGTGACGACCGAGACGGTGATCTTGCTCGGCATCGCCCTGGTCTTCACCTTCAATGCCCTCCTCGCATTGCTGCAGTTCTTCGCCTCGGAGCAGGCGCTCGGCGCTGTGGTCTTCTGGATGATGGGGAGCCTGACGAAGGCAAGCTGGAACAAGCTTGCGATCACCAGTGCCGTGGTTGTCCTGTGCGTGCCCTTCTTCATGCGCCGCGCCTGGGCCCTTACCACGCTGCGTCTCGGTGACGAGAAGGCGGCAAGCTTCGGCATCGATGTCAGGCGGCTGCGGCTGGAGATCATGCTGCTGGTCAGCCTGCTGGCGGCTGTGCCCGTGTCCTTCGTCGGCACGATCGGCTTCATCGGCCTCGTCGGCCCGCATATCGCGCGCATGGTGATCGGCGAGGATCAGCGCTTCTTCCTGCCGGCATCTGCGCTCGCCGGTGCCGCCATCCTCTCGGCCTCCTCGGTCGTCAGCAAGTCGCTGATACCGGGCCTCATCTTCCCGATCAGCATCGTAACGGCGCTCATCGGCGTGCCGTTCTTCTTCAGCTTGATCCTGACCAATCGGAAGCGGTCATGGTAGTTGGCCTGCAGCTTCGCGAGGTCGGCGTCCGTTACGGCCGCAAGGTCGTTCTGAGCGAAGTGACCACACCGCTGCTCAGCGGCGGGGAGGTCGTTGCCGTGATCGGCCCGAACGCGGCCGGCAAGTCGAGCCTCTTCCGACGGATTGCCGGCCTTGTGCCAGGGGCGGGCGAGGTCAGCATTTCCGGCGAGAGCTCCGTGCCCGGGCGCCGCGCGCCGTTGTCCTGCTACCTGCCGCAGGATACGGCGGTGAACGCAGTGCTCACGGTTTACGAATCGATCCTGCTCGCCTTCAAGCAGGGCGGGACATGGTCGGTCAGCGATGACGAGCTCAAGCGGATCGATTGCGTGCTGCGCGATCTCGAGATCGAGGATCTCGCCTTCAGGGGGCTTGGGGAACTCAGCGGCGGTCAGCGCCAGTTGGTTTCGATCGCCCAGACGCTGGCGCGCGAACCGGACATCCTCCTGCTCGACGAGCCGACGAGCGCGCTCGACCTGCATCGCCAGTTCGAAGTGCTGTCGCTCGTGCGTCGACTGGCGCGGGACCGCGGCATGTGCGTCCTGATCTCGATCCACGATCTTAATCAGGCGTTGCGCGTCGCCGACAGGGTCCTTGTCCTGGCCAAGACGCGCCTGGTCGCGATCGGCGCGCCGCGCGAGATCGTGACGCCGTCGCTGCTGGACGAGGTCTATGGCGTCAGGGCGCGCGTCGAAGGCCTGTCTAGCGGCGAGCCCTATGTTGTCGTCGAGGGCTCCACGCGCCACGCCGCATAAGGATCGGCCGTCCAGACGGGCAACGTCGTCCTCTTCTGACGCCCGGCGGCCCGGGCGCGTTCCTGCCCGTGCGGGATCCTGCGCTGGCTGCATGACCCGATCGTGCTCATGCTTCTTGCCGGCTTGTCGCGCTGGGCGTTTGGTCGCAACAGCGAGACGCAGGTTCGCGCCGACACCGATCCGGACGATCGGCCGCGCGACGGCATGGGCAGGAAAGAGCCAGGAGCAGGATATGACCGATCAGCAGAACACCGCCGAGATCTGGCGGTTGGCGGATGCCAAGAGTCCGGCTTTCTTCGAGCTTAGCGACCGCGTCTGGGCCGTGCCCGAACTGAATTATCAGGAGGAGCGTTCGGCCGCCGAACACGCCGCGATGCTCGGGAAGGAGGGCTTCCGTGTCGAGAAGGGCGTCGCCGGTATTCCGACGGCACTGATCGGCGAGTCGGGCGAGGACGGTCCGGTCATTGCGATCCTAGGCGAATATGACGCGCTGCCCGGACTGAGCCAGGAGGCCGGCGTCGCCGAGCAACGCCCGATCATGTTGGGGGGAAATGGCCATGGCTGCGGCCACAACATGCTCGGTTCGGCCTCTTTGCTTGCCGCGACTGCCGTCAAGGACTGGCTGGCTGCGAAGGGCATCAAGGGGCGCGTGCGCTATTATGGTTGCCCAGCCGAGGAGGGCGGCTCGTCCAAGGGCTTCATGGTGCGCTCCGGGCTGTTTGACGATGTCGATGTCGCCATCTGCTGGCACCCCTCCTCATTCACCGGCGTCAGCAAGGCGATCTCACTTGCCTGTGTCGAGGTCGAGTTTACCTTCCGGGGCCGTGCATCCCATGCAGCTGCCTCGCCGCATCTCGGTCGCAGTGCGCTCGATGCGGTCGAATTGATGAATATCGGCGTCAACTACATGCGCGAGCACATGCCGAGCGATGCGCGTGTCCATTACGCGRTCATCGATGCCGGCGGCATCGCGCCGAATGTCGTGCAGGCGCAGGCGACCGTGCGTCATTTGATCCGCGCCCGGACGCTCAGCGAGATGTGGGACCTGGTGCGGCGGGTCAAGGCGATCGCCGATGGCGCCGCTCTGATGACGGAGACTTCCGTCGTTGCGCAGCAATTGTCGGGCGATGCCAACCTCGTGGGCAACCGTCCGCTCGAGGAGGCGATGCACGCCAATCTCATCCGGCTCGGCGGGCCGGGTTTCGATGCCGCTGACCGCGCCTTCGCCGCAGAGTTCCAGAAGACCTTCTCGAAGGAGGATATCCGCGCCTCCTATGGCCGCTTCGGTCTGTCGGTGCGGGAGGGGGAATCGCTCAGCGACGACATCTATCCGCTGGACTATGTCGCCGCCCTCTCCGTGGGGTCCACCGATGTTGGAACTGTGAGCTGGGTCGTTCCAACCGTGCAATGCCGCGTCGCCTGCTATGCCGTGGGCACGCCCGGACATTCCTGGCAGCTGGTCGCCCAGGGCCTCGCGCCGGCGGCGCATAAGGGGCTCTCGCTTGCGGCCAAGGCCATGGCCGGCGTCGCGGTCGATGTCCTGTCCCAGCCGGCGCTGCTCAAGGCGGCCAAGGGTGATTTCGCTGCGTTCCGCGCCGAGAACCCGTTCCAGAACCCGATTACCGACGATATCGAACCGCCGCTCGACATGGCGGCTCATTGAGCGGGCATCGGCCACGAGCCGTTTTGGCTCAGCAAGGATCGCCCGGAGCCATCGTCCGGGCGATGATGTTCGAAATGGCGCCGGCGCTCCGGATCGATCGGTGCGGGTGCTGCCGCACGCACCAGCCTCGTGCGAGGAGTGCTTAGATCTCTGCCGCGTCCAGCCGCCGATAGAGCGGTAGCGCCAGCGGCGCGATCCGGCGCACGACCGCGCGGAACGGCTGGGGTTTTGGCTCGGACAAGGGCAGGCCGAGCGTCTCGATCGCCGTGCCTTGCGTCGCCCTGGCAAGCTCGCGACCAAGCGAGATGGACAGCGCAACGGCCCGGCCATTGCAGCCGACCCAGGCAAAGCCGTCCGGCCCGAGACGGTGGATGCGCGGATAGCCCGGCACCTGCGGCTGGAGCAGATTGTCGGGGGTCATCCCGACATAGCCCGACCAGACATAGTCGAACTCGACATCGCCGAGCTGCGGCCAGAGTGTTTTCAGCCGTGCCGCGATCTGCGGCCGCAGATTGACCCCGCCATCGCCCGGCAGCACGGCCGCTCCTCCGGTGACAAGGCGGTTGCGGGCGTCCCAGCGGGCGAAATAGAGTTCGCGATGCGTGTCCGACATCGCCTGGCGGCCCGGGATGACGGTCTTGGCGATATTGTCGCTGACCGGCTTTGTCGCCATCTGCCAGGACAGAACAGGGATGACCTCGCTGGCGATCTCGGGGGCGAGATCGCGCTCGAACTCGCCGGTATACGCATTGGTCGCCAGCACGAGCGCGCGAGCGGTGACCGAGCCGCGCGCGGTCTTCACCGTCCAGCGGCCATTGGCATGGCTCATCGAGGTGGCGGGAGACCGTGCATAGATGGTTGTGCCAAGCTTCAGCGCGACCTCGGCCAGTCCGCGTGTCAGCGCGAGCGGATTGATATGACCGCCCGTGCGATTCCAGAAGCCGCCGAACCAGGCATCCGACCCGAGCATCTCCGCCGCAGCGGCGCGATCGAGCAGTTCGACCGGTGCCCCGATTGCCGACCATTCGCGCACGCGCTTTTCGGCGAGCTTGAAGCGACCAGGCGAATGGACGGGCTGGATCCAGCCAGCTTGTTCAGCCTCTGCCGGGATATCGTATTTCCGCACGAGGTCGAACAGATACTGAGCGCTGTCGCGCAGCACCGCGTTGAAGCGTTCGCCGGCTTCGCCATGGCGTTTCACCATCGCGGAGGGATCGTGGCCGGCAAGCGTCGGGATGACCTGGCCATTGTTGCGCCCCGAGGCGCCCCAGCCGGGCTCGGCTGCCTCCACGATCGTGACGTCGACGCCGCTCTCGCGGAGATGGATCGCGGTCGAGAGGCCGGTAAAGCCGGCACCAATCACCACGACATCGGTCTGGACATCCCCTTGGAGCGCGCTGAGCACAGGCCCAGGCTGGGCGGTGGCGGCCCAGAGAGAGGGAGGCCAGGCGACGGAGGGCGGAGCAGTCATCGGCGGCGATCTTTCGCAAGGCGGGCTGGTCAAAACCCGTTTGGCAGGAGCTTGCGCATACTTGCCGCCATGACCGCCCGCTCGCAAGTAGGTTGGTTCCGGCGATTTGCCCGGCGGAGAACAGTTTTCTATTTTTCTCGCCAAAGACGAATGAAATCTACCAAATTTAGGCTTTCTCGCTCGGGTTGTTGAAAATACTATTCTCCGGACGCTATGTGTGCCGCGCAGCGGGGGCTGCTGGAAACGTCACCTCGAAGTGGTTGCGCCCCTCTGTTGGTTCGGATGAACTCTGCTTCCGTTGGGTTCTTGGTCAAAGGGGGCGTCATGTCGCTCAAGCACATTCTCGGTCTCGATCATGTCGTCGTGACCGTCCGCGATCTCGATGCTTCTGCCCGGCAATGGGAGCGCCTCGGTTTCACGGTCTCCCCGCGCGGCACCCATTCGCCGATCCTGGGAACCGGCAACTACACGATCATGTTCGGAGACGACTATCTCGAGCTGCTCGGCGTGCTGACCGAGACGGATCAGAACAAGCCGACCCGCGACTATCTGAAGAACCGGGAAGGGCTGGAGCGCGCTGCCTTCACCACGGATGATGCCGCTGCAGGCGCAGCTGAACTCAAGACCCGTGGCCTCGAAGCCCTGGGTCCCGTGCATTTCGGCCGCCCGGTGGATCTGCCGAATGGCGGGACGGGCGAAGCGAAGTTCAATGTCTTCCGCTGGCCTCTGAACGAGAGTCCCGGCGGACTGCGCATCTTTGCCTGCCAGCATCTGACGCGCGAGACGGTCTGGATTCCTGAGCTCCAGAAACATGCGAACGGCGCGAGCCGCATCGTTCGGGTCGAGGTCCTCGCTGCAGATCCGAAGGCGGCCGCCGGGCATCTCAGCCGTTTGATCGACGAGCCTGCGCGTCCGCAGGATGACGGCTGGCTGGTGCCGTCGGGCGGCAAGCGCGCCGATTTCCTGTTCTATGATGCGGCCGGTTTTGCGGGGCGCTATCCTGATGCGGTGCGGATCGGTGCGGCTCCCGCCGGCGCAACCGCGATCGTTCTGGCGAGTGCCGATCTCGAAGGCGCTGCCAAGGCGCTCGGCCCGCTCGCGGTGCGCCATGGTGGTGCCGTCAGCGTACCGGCCGACTCCGCCAATGGCGTGATCGTCAGCTTCGTACCGTGACGCGAGCCTTGGCTCCCCTTTGAGAACAGCCTGATGGCCGGATCATCGTGAATTCCGGCTCTGCCCTTATCGAACACCGGACCCAGGAGGTCTCCATGGACATGACCCGCCGCGCCGCGCTGCTGACAAGCGCCGCCATCGCTTCGAATGTGCTGTTCCCGATGCGCTCCTTCGCCCAGGAAACACCGCGCAAGGGCGGAGTCTTCACCGTCCATTACGGTGCCGAGCAGCGCCAGCTGAACCCGAGCCTGCAGGCCTCGACCGGCGTCTACATCATCGGCGGCAAGATCCAGGAGCAGTTGGTGGATCTCGATGCCAGCGGCCAGCCGGTCGGCGTGCTCGCCGAGAGCTGGGAGGCTGCACCCGACGGCAAGACGATCACGTTCAAGCTGCGGCCGGGCGTGACCTGGCATGACGGCAAGCCCTTCACCTCCGCCGACGTGCAGTTCACCGCGATGGAGATGTGGAAGAAGATCCTCAACTACGGCACCACGCTGCAGCTCTTCCTCACCGCCGTCGATACGCCCGACCCGCTGACGGCAGTGTTCCGCTACGAGCGCCCGATGCCGCTCAACCTGTTGCTGCGCGCACTGCCCGATCTCGGCTACATCTCGCCGCGCCATCTCTACGAAGGCAAAGGCGACATCCGCCAGAACCCGGTCAATCTGGCACCGGTGGGCACGGGGCCGTTCAAGTTCGCGCAGTACGAGCGGGGCCAGCACATCATTGCCGACCGCAACCCGAACTACTGGCGCGCCAACGCCCCCTATCTCGACCGGATCGTCTGGCGCGTGGTCACCGATCGCGCTGCCGCCGCCGCCCAGATGGAAGCCGGACAGATCCACTACAGCCCGTTCTCGGGCCTGACGATCTCGGATTCCGCCCGTCTCGGCAAGGATCCGCGCTTCATCGTTTCGACCAAGGGCAACGAGGGCAACGCCCGCACGAACACGATCGAGTTCAATTTCCGCCGCAAGGAACTCGCGGATATCCGGGTCAGGCGCGCGATCGCGCATGCGCTCGACATCCCGTTCTTCATCGAGAATTTCCTCGGCGATTTCGCCAAGCTCGGCACAGGTCCGGTCCCCTCCGTCTCGACCGATTTCTATCCGGCCGATAACGGCCCGCAATATCCCTTCGACAAGGCACTCGCCGCGAAGCTGCTCGACGAAGCCGGGTTCAAGGCCGGCGCTGGCGGAACGCGCTTCTCGGTGCGCCTGCTGCCGGCTCCATGGGGCGAGGACATCACGCTCTTTGCCACCTTCATCCAGCAGTCGCTCGCCAATGTCGGCATCAAGGTCGAGAGCGTGCGCAACGATGGTGGCGGCTACCTGAAGCAGGTCTATGACGATCACGCCTTCGACTTGGCTACGGGCTGGCATCAGTACCGCAATGATCCTGCGGTCTCGACGACGGTGTGGTATCGCTCTGGGCAGCCCAAGGGTGCGCCATGGACCAATCAATGGGACTGGACCGATCCGACGATCGACAAGATCATCGACGACGCGGCGACCGAGGTGGATCCGACGAAGCGCAAGGCGCTCTATGGCGACTTCGTACGGCGCGCCAACACAGAGCTGCCGATCTGGACGCCGATCGAGCAGATCTTCCTGACGGTGATCAACGCCAAGGCCCGCAACCACTCCAACACGCCGCGCTGGGGCTCGAGTTCCTGGCACGATCTTTGGTTGGCGGAGTGACACGTCCACCAGCCTCCGCAGTCGAAACCGGCCAGTTCCCATGCGCGTATTAGCTCTTGCGGGGCGGCGTCTTGCCGCCTCGATCCCGACCCTGATCCTGATCCTGATCGGGGTGTTTCTGCTGCTGCAGTTCGCGCCGGGCGATACGGTCGATGCGATGATGGCGCAAATGGGCGGTGGCGATGCCGCCACCGCCCGCCATCTGCGCGAGTTCTACGGGCTCGATCTCTCGGTCTGGGCCCAGCTCGGCAATTATCTCTGGCGACTGGTCAGGCTCGATCTTGGCTTCTCGGCGATCTACGGCAAGCCGGTCGTGACCGTGATTGCGGAGCGGCTGCCGGCGACGATCCTGCTGATGAGCGCCTCGCTGTCCTTTGCCTTTTTCTTCGGGCTGATCTTCGGTGTGATCGCGGCGCGCGGCGTCAACAGATGGCCCGATACCCTGATCTCGACACTGGGGCTGATCTTCTACGCCATGCCGACCTTCTGGTTCGGGCTGATGGCGATCGTCGTGTTCTCGATCTACCTGCAATGGCTGCCAGCCGGTGGTTTCGAGGATATCACAGTCAGCCTTACGGGGTTGGCCCGGACGCTCGACATCGCCAAGCACCTCATCCTGCCGACCCTGACGCTTGGCCTGTTCTACATGGCGATCTATCTGCGCATCATGCGCGGCTCGATGCTCGAGGTGCTCAATCTCGACTTCGTCCGCACGGCGCGGGCCAAGGGCATGGATGAGACGCGGGTGGTGGTGCGGCACGTCCTACGTAATGCGCTGCTGCCGATGGTGACGCTGATCGGCCTGCAGGCTGGCACGATGCTGGGCGGTTCTGTGGTGGTCGAGAGCGTGTTCTCGCTGCCGGGGCTGGGGCGGCTGGCCTATGAATCGGTCGTGCAGCGCGATCTCAACACCTTGCTCGGCATCATCTTCGTCTCGGCGCTGCTGGTGATCGCGGTCAATTTCATCGTCGACCTGCTCTATGCCCGGCTCGATCCGCGCATCACGGCGGGAGCCTGAGCCATGGAGTTCGCAAAGCTCTATTTCCGCAGTCCCTCGGCCGTCATCGGCCTGCTGCTGCTCATCCTCGTTCTGGCCATGGCGGGGACGGCCGACTGGCTCTATCCGCGCGATCCGCTGGCGCTTGCCGGGCGGCCGCTGATCTGGCCTTTCAGCAACCCGCGCTTCCTGCTCGGGACCGACAATTCCGGCCGCGACATCGCCGCGCAGATCTTCCATGGCGCACGCATTTCGCTGCTGATCGGTCTGGTCGCGACCTTCATCTCGGTCATGATCGGCATCACGATCGGCGCCTTCGCCGGCTATTACGGCAGCTGGGTCGACACCGTACTGATGCGCGTGACCGAGGCCTTCCAGACATTGCCGAACTTCCTGTTGCTGCTCGTGCTCGTCGCGGTGTTCGGCTCGACCATCACCACGGTGACGGTCGCCATCGGCATCGTCTCATGGCCGGCTTCGGCGCGACTGACGCGCGCCGAGTTCCTTTCGCTGCGCAACCGCGAGTTCGTGCAGGCGGGACGCACACTGGGACTGAAGGACATCAAGCTGATCTTTGGCGAGATCCTGCCGAACGCATTACCGCCGGTGATCGTCTATGCCAGCGTCGTGATGGCGGTCGCGATCCTGCTCGAGAGCGCGCTCGCCTTCCTGAAGCTCTCCGATCCGAATGTTGCCTCCTGGGGCAACCTGATCGGCGCAGGGCGCGATGTGCTGCGCGTGCAGTGGTATGTCTCGGCCATTCCCGGCATTGCCATTCTCGTCACCGTGCTCGCCGTCTCGCTGGTCGGGCAGGGGCTCAATGACGCTCTCAATCCGAGGCTGAAGAGCCGATGACCCCGATTCTTGTTCTCGACGATGTCAGCGTGAAGCTGCCGGCCGGCGCCGACCGGTCGCACGCCATGGCGAATGTGTCGCTCTCCCTGGCGGCCAATGAGATCCTCTGCGTGGTCGGCGAATCCGGCTCCGGCAAGTCGATGACGGCCAATGCCATCATGCGGCTGCTGCCGGGCGGGGTCGCGATCGACGGCGGGCGCATCCTCTTCGAGGGCCGCAACCTTGCCGATGTGAGCGAGGCCGAGATGCGCAAGGTGCGCGGCGCCGGTATCGCGATGATCTTCCAGGAGCCGATGACCGCGCTGAATCCCTTGCGCAGCATTGGCGACCAGATCGGCGAGATGTTCGAGATCCATACCGATCTGCCGGCTGGCGAGATCAGGACGCGGGTCCTCGCCCTGCTCGATGAAGTGCGGATTCCCGATCCGGCTTCGACGCTCAAGRCTTATCCGCATGAACTCTCGGGCGGTCAGCGCCAGCGCGCCATGATCGCCATGGCGCTCGCACTCGATCCCAGGGTGCTGATCGCCGACGAGCCGACGACTGCGCTCGACGTCACCACCCAGGCGCAGATCCTCGAACTCATTCGCGACCTGCAGCGGCGCAAGGGCACGGCCGTTCTGTTCATCACCCATGATTTCGGTGTCGTTGCCGAAATCGCCGACCGTGTCGCGGTGATGAGCCAGGGCCGCGTCGTCGAAGAGGGCACGGCCAGTGCGGTGCTGGACAATCCCCGGCACGCGTACACGAAGYAGCTGATCGCCGCAGTGCCGCCACTGAAGGCTCCGCCTCCGCGTCCGCTGTCGAGCGATCCGATCCTGACCATAGAGCACGTCTCGAAGACGTATCGCACCGGTGGCTTCTTCGGTCGCGGCCAGCGCATCACCCACGCGGTCAAGGATGTTTCGCTGGTGCTGCCGAAGGGCGGCACGCTCGGCATCGTCGGCGAGTCCGGTTCCGGCAAGTCGACATTGGCGCGCTGCCTCGTGCGCCTGATCGATCCCGAGAGCGGCGAGATCCGCCTGAACGGCCGCGACCTCGCCTGTCTGACCCGCGAGCAGATGCGGGCGGAGACGCGCCATATCCAGATGGTGTTCCAGGATCCATTCGCCTCGCTCAACCCGCGCCGCAAGGCGGGCGAGGCGGTTGCGCAAGGCCTCGTCGTTCACGGCATGCCGCGTGCGCAGGCATTGGCGCGCGCCAAGGAACTCTTTGGGCTGGTCGGTCTCGATCCCGCCGCGACCGAACGCTACCCGCATGAGTTCTCGGGCGGCCAGCGCCAGCGGATCGGACTTGCCCGCGCATTGGCTCTGGAGCCGGATGTGCTGGTGGCGGACGAGCCTGTCTCCGCGCTCGACGTATCGGTCCAGGCGCAGGTGCTGAAGCTGTTGGCGGAACTGCGCCAGCGTCTTGGCCTGTCGATCGTCTTCATCACCCATGATCTGCGCGTGGCGGCTCAGGTCTGCGATCTTGTCGCTGTCATGAAGAGCGGGGAGGTGGTGGAGGCCGGGCCGATCGGCTCTGTCTTCGGCAATCCGCAACACCCCTATACCCAAGCGCTGCTCGCCTCGATTCCCGGACGCGAGTTCGGGCTGGAGCGGGTGGCCGAGCGGCAGGAGGGCTGACCCCTCAGACACGCGTCGTAACCCTTCGCCCGGCGGCGCAGGGGCGAGCATTTTCCGGCTTGAACAGCGTTAACTGGTTCTATATTGGTATCGTACCAGAGGGTGTTGATCGCGCTGAGCGCGCGAAGCGGGAGCACGCGGAACAGTGGAAGGCGAAGGGTCTCTTTCAGGGTCCGCAGAACGTCCCGCTGTCTCTGCTGTTCCGAAGGAATCGGCCGGCTGGCGCATCCTGTCGCAGGTCAGCGTCAAGGGCAGTGCGCCCTTCAACGAGGACATGGCGGGATCTTCCGGCTCGCATGCATGGATCATCGACGGGTCCGCCTTCTTCTCAGGCGCTTCCAGAACGGAGCAGCAATCGGAAGGGGCGTGGCTCGCGCAGCGGGTCGATGAGATCCTGCGTTCCACGGCGCGCGATGAAGCCCCGCTTTCCGAGATCGCGGCAACTCTCGAGGTGGCTGCCGCTCGGGATTACGCCGTGCTGGGTGACGGTCAGCCTGAGCGTATCGGAGGAGAGGGGCCTTCGGCCGTCCTCGGCCTCGTGCGCCTTTCAGCCATGGGGGAATCCTGTCGTATCGAGGGGGTGGTGATCGGCGACGTGTCGATCATTATTCTCGATGGCGAACATATGGAGCGCTGGACGGACGCTTCGGCGGGCCCGTTCGAGGCCCGGACAATCGCAGCGGCCGGAACCGGCCTGCGGCGTGACGGCGAGCCGATTTCGGCGCCTGCTCTGGCGCAGATTCACGAGAATCGCCGTTTCCTGAACCAGCCGGATGGCTATTGGGCTGTTCATCCCGGGCTTCCGTGGCAAGCGGGCTTGCGTTCCTTCTCCGCGACCGTGTCCCCGACGGCGACGGTCCTGCTCGCTTCCGACGGGTTCATGCGCCTTGTCGATGTCTTGAAACGCTACGACGAGGCTGGTCTCATGCAGGCTGTGGTGCGCGACGGTGCGACTGCACTCGTTGCCGAACTGCGCCGGCTCGAGAACGGAGATCCTCGCACGGAACGGTTCAACCGCGTCAAGATCCACGATGACGCGACCGCGCTCGTCGTGACGCCGAACTTGCCGGCCGTCGAATTCATCCAACAATAACAAACGTTACGTTCAACGAGGGAGAGCAAACATGTTGGCCGGGATTCTGACCAGATCCATCTTGAGACGCGCGCTTGGCAAGCTCGCCCTGACGGCTTTCGCCGCCRCGACAGTCCTTGCGGCTCCGGTGCAGGCGGAAGATCTCACCCTCTGGAGCTGGCGCCAGGAAGATAAGGCAGCCTACGCCAAATTCATCGAGGCGTTCCGCAAGAAACATCCGGACATCAATGTGAAGTTCGAGGCTTTCGAGGCCGCGAACTATCCCACAGTCCTGTCGACCGCACTTGCTGGCGGCACCGGGCCGGACATCGTGCAGGTGCGCGCCTACGGCACGCTTGGCGTCGGCAAGCCGGACTATCTCGTGCCGCTCGACAAGACGATGGTGCCGGAATTCGACAATTTCCCCGCGTCGGCGGTGGCGGCAGAGACCATGCGGTCCGATGGCAAGCTCTATGCGGTGCCCTTCGCCTCGCAGACGATGCTGATCATCTACAACAAGGATCTGTTCGAGAAGGCCGGCGTCACGCCGCCTGCGACATGGGACGAGCTCGTCGCCGTTTCGAAGACGCTGAAGGAGAAGGGCATCACCCCCTTCGGTAACGGCACCGCCACCTCCTGGCAGAACGAGACCATCGTCGGCGCCTTGCTCTCCTCCCAGATCGGCAAGCAGTTCGAGCAGGACGTGCTCGCCGGCAAGGCCGACTTCACCGATCCGCGCTTCGTTGGCGCTCTCGCCCAGCTGAACGAGCTGAAGGAGTACTTCGCCCCGAATTTCTCGGGCGTGGATTATGCCGCGTCGCAGCAGTTCTTCGCGGCCGGGCGCGCAGCCATGTTTGCCGGTGGCTCCTTCGAGCTCGCCAACTTCCTGCGCCAGAACCCGAAGCTGAAACTGGGGATGTTCGCCTCGCCGGTTGCCAAGGCCGGGGATGAGCGGCTTGTCGCGCTCTATTACGATGGCGGCTACGCGATCAACGCCGCGTCGAAGAAGAAGGACGCAGCGCTCAAGTTCCTGCGCTTCCTCGGTACGCCTGAGTTCGGCACGGCCTTCTCGAACGATCTGCAGAACATCTCGCCAATCAAGGGCGTGAAGTTCGAGAATCCGTTGTTGAAGGAGGTCGCGGCGCTCAACGAGCGGGCCATGTCCTACATCATGCTGGTCAATTTCCGCTATCAGGAGCCGACGGGCTCGGTGCTGCTGCAGTCCGGCGTGCAGAAGATGCTGGCGGGCAAGGCGACTCCGGCCGAGGTCGGTGCCGAGGTCACGAAGGGCATCGGGACCTATTACGCACCCTTCAAGAAGTAAGCTCCGGGGCTGAAGCTCCCATGATGCGCATGGCCGGCAGAACCCGACCATGCGCTTGGACAGGCGCGCGCCGGGCTCTCCCCCTGAGTGCTGCTTCAACAGGCCAGGTCTCATGAAGACGGATTACCGACGCCGCGAAAGGCGCAAGCGCGCGGCCTGGATCGCATTTCTCATCGTGCCGCCGATGGCGATGATGCTGACCTTCGTCGTCTGGCCGCTGCTGGTGGCGCTCAGCTCTGCCTTCTATCGCTGGGAGGGGATGGCCCAGGGAGAATTCGTCGGCCTGCAGAATTTCAGCGATGTCCTGTTCGGTGATCATTTCGCGGCGCTGACCTGGCGCGCCTTCCGGCACAATCTCTTCGTCTTCTTCGCGCTTTTCGTGGTGCAGAACACCGCCGGATTTCTGCTTGCCTGGTTCATCTATCGGGAGCCGTTCGGCTTTCGCTTTCACCGGATCGCGATTTTCATGCCGGTGATCCTGTCCACCGTCCTGGTCGGGTTCCTGTGGAAGCTCTTCCTCGACCCCAATTTCGGCCTCATCAATCAGCTTCTCGACATGATCGGCCTCGGCGCGCTGCGCCAGCCCTGGCTCGGTCAGGAGACGACGGCGCTGCCCGCGCTGGTCATGGCCAATGCCTGGCACTGGGTCGGGTTTCCCGCCCTGGTCTATCTGGCCGGAATGCAGCGCATCCCCCGCGAAATCCTGGAAGCGGCCAAGCTCGACGGCTGCAGCAGCTGGCAGATGCTGACCCGTGTCGTCTGGCCACTGGTGGCGCCCTCCACGACCATCACATTGACGCTGCTCTTCATCGGCGCCTTCAACTGGTTCGAGCTGCCCTACATCATGGCGGGGCTGGACGGCTCGCCCTACGGGTCGACGGACGTGCTGGGGCTCTATTTCTACCGCACTGCCTTCGGCAACCAGAGCGCAGGCCTTCAGGATTTCGGGCACGGCAATGCGCTTGCCGTCTTGATGTTCATGTTCATCGCGGTCGTCGCGACGCTCATTACGCAGTATCTGCGCCGCCGGGAGATCGCGCTGTGACGGCAAAGGCCCAAAGCCCGGACCCATTGTTTCCGCGCAGCAGCCCCGGCAGCCTGATCGCCGCCGCGCTGCTCGTCGGCAACTCCGTTCTGATGCTCTACCCGATCGTCATCATGGTCTTCTCGGCCTTCAAGACGACCGGGGAGATCTTCGACGCACCGTTTTCCGTTCCTGATTTCACCTATGTCGCGAACTTCACCCGGATCTGGGGCGAGACAAGCCTGCCGGGCTACTTCATCAACTCGGTGATCATCACCGGCTCGTCCATCGCGCTTATCCTGCTGCTCGGCACGATGGGGGCCTATG
>NZ_JBFTZN010000008.1:0-51637 GCF_056406775.1 Allobosea sp. P1_A7 | reverse complement strand
ATTGTGAGCAATCTTGTGCATGAAGGCGACGGGGCCACCTGTCAGCCTGTACTCAGCGTCCTCCGCACGCTGTCGCGCCAGCCCATGACCAGCTTTTCGCGCTGGCTTTTCGCCATTCCGGGGACAAAGCGCCGTTCAAGCCGCCAGAGATCCGCAAACCGATCCGGCTCCGGCAACAGCCCTGCATCGAGGCCGGCGAGATAGGCGGCTCCCAAAGCCGTCGTCTCCAGCACCTCCGGCCTGTCGACAGGTAATGCKAGAATGTCGGCGAGCCGCTGCATGGTCCAGTCGGACGCGACCATGCCGCCATCGACGCGCAGCACCGCGGCGCCCTGCCCGGCGTCCGGCCAGTCGGCACGCATCGCGTCGAGCAGATCGAGCGTCTGGTAACAGACGCTTTCCAGCGTCGCCCGCGCCAACTCGCGCGGGCCGCTGTTGCGGGTGAGCCCGAAAATAGCGCCACGCGCCTCGGCGTCCCAATGCGGCGCACCGAGCCCGACGAAAGCCGGCACCAGGTAGACCGCCTGGGTCGGATCGGCCGCTTCGGCAAGCGGCCCGGTCTCGCTTGCCGTCTCGATGATTCCGAGCCCGTCGCGGAGCCATTGCACAGCCGCCCCCGCGACGAAGATCGAACCCTCCAGCGCATAGGTGCGCTCGCCGCCGAGCTGATAGGCGATGGTGCTGAGCAGCCGGTTCTGGGATGCCACCGGCGTCGAACCGGTGTTCAGCAGGGCAAAACAGCCGGTGCCATAGGTCGACTTCACCATACCGGGCGTGAAACAGGCCTGGCCGATCGTCGCCGCCTGCTGGTCGCCGGCCATGCCACGTACGGGGATCGCCGCGCCGAAATGGTCGGGCAGCGTCTCGCCGAACAGGCAGGCGCAATCGCGAACCTCCGGCAGCAACGAGCGGGGAATGTCGAACAGCGCGAGCAGGTCCTCGTCCCAGATTCCGCGCCCGATATCGAACAGCATGGTGCGCGCCGCATTGGTCGCGTCGGTTGCGTGGACGGCTCCGCCTGTCAGGCGCCACAGCAGGAAGCAATCGACCGTGCCGAAGGCGAGTTCGCCGGCTTCCGCCCGCCGGCGCGCGCCCGGCACATTGTCGAGCAGCCAGGCGATCTTGGTCGCCGAGAAATAGGGATCGATTCGCAGGCCCGTCCGGCTCGAAACCAGCGAATCATGGCCTCGCTCGCTGAGCTCGGCGCAACGCGGCGCCGTCCGCCGGTCCTGCCAGACGATGGCGCGGTGGATCGCCTGCCCGGTCCTGCGGTCCCAGATCAGCGTCGTCTCGCGCTGGTTGGTGATGCCGATCGCGGCAATGTCCGCGGCTGAGAGCCCGCCCTTGCTGACGGCCTCGCGGCAGGTCGCCAGAACGCTTTCCCACAGATCCTCGGGCTCATGCTCGACCCAGCCCGAGGCCGGAAAATGCTGTGGGAACTCGCGCTGCGCCGATGCCACAGCCCTGAGCGCACCATCGAACAAAATCGCGCGCGACGAGGTCGTCCCCTGATCGATCGCGAGAATATAGCGTGCTCCGGCCATGGCAGCAGTGGTCCTTCCCAGTGGCAGCCCGTCCGATCCGGGCTTGCCCCGAACTTGGCCGAAGCGTGTCGCCGCAGGCAAGCACTCCACCGACAAATGAACAGCGCACAGGTTCCGCTTGGCATCTTCATCAGGCTCTTGTTACGCTTCACCCGAAGCAAGCGGCCGGAGCGTGCAAACCGCGGCCGACGAGGGGTCAAAACACGGTGACGGTCGAGGACCGCCAGGATCGGGATATCGCGCTCGCGGTATCCCCAGGGGTTGATGGCGCCGATCCGCGCCCGATCGGCTCGTCTCCCCTCGGCCCTGCCCCCGTCACGCAAACCTATTACGCGCCCTCGCGCCATCCGGTCGCGACCTATGCCGCGCTCGATCTCGGCACCAATAATTGCCGGCTGCTGATCGCCCGCCCGGCCCAACATGGCTTTCGCGTCGTCGATGCCTTTTCCCGCATCGTTCGCCTGGGCGAAGGGCTTACAGCGAGCGGGCGGCTTGCCGATGCGGCGATGGACCGGGCGGTCGAAGCCCTGAAGATCTGCAAGAGCAAAATGACCCATCGCGGCGTCAGCCGCGCGCGCCTGGTCACGACCGAGGCCTGCCGGGCCGCCACCAACGGGCTCAACTTCGTCCGCCGGGTCGCTGCGGAAGCCGATCTCGAGCTTGAGATCGTCGACCAGCGGACCGAGGCGTCCCTGGCCGTCACCGGTTGCGCTGCGCTGGCCCATCCCACGGCGGAAGGCGTGATCGTCTTCGATATCGGCGGCGGCTCGACCGAGATCGTCTGGATGGGCGGGCGCTCGCAGGCGCGCGACCCGGCGGGTCGCATCCGCGAATGGGCCTCGCTGCCGATGGGCGTCGTCTCTGTCGCCGAGCGCTATGGCGGCGTCGATGTCGGGCGTGAAAAATTCGAGCGCATGGTCGATGATTGCAGCGCTGCCTTGAAGCCATTCGCGACGCGCGCTGCGGCGGCAAAGGACGCCGCCGGTTTCCATCTGCTTGGCACGTCGGGCACCGTCACCACCGTCGCCGGCATCCATCTCGGCCTGCCGCGCTATGACCGGCGTCTGGTCGACGGGCTGTGGATGGACGAGACGGATATCCTCGCCGTCATCGACCGGCTGGTCGATATGGACTATGCCGCCCGCTCGGCCAATGCCTGCATCGGCCGCGAGCGGGCCGATCTCGTGCTTGCCGGCTGTGCGATCTTCGAGGCGATCAGGCGCGCCTTCCCGAGCCGGAAAGTGCGCATCGCCGACCGCGGCCTGCGCGAGGGCATCCTGCTCCGGATGATGCATGAAGATCGCGCCTGGTGGCGCCGCAGGCAGGCATGACGTAAGTCCACGGGAAGGAAGCCCCGTAGCCATGAGCACCACCAAGAGATGAGCACCACCCAGCAATGAGCACCACCAAAGGCGGCACCGGCGCCCGCGATATGCGGGTCAAGGTGAAGAAGGCCGGCAAGCTCAAGCATTCCTCGCAGCTCTGGCTCGAACGCCAGCTCAACGACCCCTATGTCAAGCGGGCGAAGGAGCGCGGTTTTCGTTCGCGCGCGGCGTTCAAGCTCGAGGAGATGGACGACCGCTACAAGTTCCTGAAGACCGGCCAGAAGCTGATCGACCTCGGCTGCGCGCCAGGCGGCTGGTGCCAGGTCGCGGCGCAGCGCATCGGGCTCGAGCGGGGCAAGGGCGCGATCGTCGGCATCGACCTGCTGCACGTCGATCCGATCCCCAGCGTCGATCTCATCGAGATGGATTTCATGGCCGACGAGGCCCCTGCCCTGCTGACCGAGCGGCTCGGCGGCCGGGCCGATGGCGTGATGTCGGACATGGCGGCCAACACCACCGGCCACAAGAAGACCGACCATCTCAAGATCATCGCGCTGGCCGAGGCCGCGCTGGAATTCGCCTATTCGATTCTGGCTCCCGGCGGCTTCTTCCTGGCAAAGCTGTTCCAGGGCGGCGAAAGCGCCGAGCTGCTCGCCATGCTCAAGCGCGACTTCACCACCGTGCGCAACGTCAAGCCGGCAGCGAGCCGGGCGGATTCCTCGGAACTCTACGTGCTGGCGACCGGCTATCGTCGCAAGGAACAGCCGGCAGCGGACACAGAGGGCTGATCTGCCTTCCGAACGCGCCAGGGGGAGGTCTAGACGGCGCCCCCTGCTTACCCCCTCGCCTGCGCGCTGGAGTTGCCGGCCAGCCCTTCAGTCCAGCGGCTTCTGATCCTCGATTGCCTGGGCCGTTGCCTTGCGCGCGCTGAGCGGTGCGTGACCGGAAACCTCGGCGCCGGCATCGGGGGCAAGCCGCGTCATCCAGAGGGCCGACGAGGCCGAAATCAGCCCGACCAGCACGAAGGCCGGCCAGAAATCATGCGCACCCAGCGCCTTGCCGCCGTTCAGCATGTTCGCCGCCTCCAGTGCGAATGCGCCGATCGTGATCCCGAGGCTGAGCGACAATTGCTGCGCCACGCTGGAGAGGCTGGTCGCGCTCGACATGTCCCGGTTCGAGACATCGGCATAGCTCAGCGCATTGATGCCGGTGAATTGCAGCGAGCGGAAGCACCCACCGATCAGCAGCACGCTGAGCATCAGCCATTGCGGTGTCGTCGGCGTGAACAGCCCGGATGCTGACAGGAAGGCCGATCCGATCAGCGCATTGAAGATCAGGACATGGCGGAAGCCGAACCGCGCCAGGATCGTCTTGGCCAGCGTCTTCATGATCATGGCGCCGGCGGCGGACGCAAACGTGATCAGGCCGGAATGCAGCGCGTCATAGCCAAAGCCGAGCTGAAGCATCAGCGGCAGCAGGAAGGGGATCGCCCCGATGCCGACCCGGAAGATCGAGCCGCCGAGCACGCCGATCCGGTAGGTCGGGATCTTGAAGAGCGAGAGATTCAGGACCGGATAGGCCGTTCGGCGCGCATGCCAGAGATAGGTCATCAGCGAGGCCAGGCCCGCGATCACGAAGCCGATCGAGGCTTCGATCGGCACCAGATGCCGGCCGCCGGTCGCAAGCCCCAGCATCAGCGCCGCGAAGCCGAAGGCCGACAGCATGAAGCCCCGGAGATCGAGCGGCGCAACGTCCTCCTCGCGGACATCCTCGAAGAAGCGGCTCGCCAGAACGATGCCGATCAGCCCGATCGGGATATTGATGAAGAAGATCCAGCGCCAGTCGAAATAGGTGGTGATGAAGCCACCCAGCGGCGGCCCGACCACCGGCCCGACCAGGGCCGGCACGGTCAGATAGGCCAGCGCACTGACGAGCTGCGATTTCTCGACGCTGCGCAGGATCACCAGCCGACCGACGGGCACCATCATGGCACCGCCCATGCCCTGAACGAAGCGCGCGCCGACGAAAGCCCCGAGCGAATTCGAGATCGCACACAGGATCGAGCCAAGCATGAAGACGCCGAGCGCCGTGCGGAAAATCGTGCGGGCGCCGTAGCGATCGGCCATCCAGCCCGAGATCGGGATGAAAACCGCGAGGCTGACGAGATAGGAGGTCAGCGCCAGCTTGAGCGCGATCGGGTCCTCGCCCARCGATTGCGCGATCACCGGCAGCGAGGTCGCAATCACGGTGGAGTCGGTGTTCTCCATGAACAGCGCGCAGGCGACGATCAGGGGCAGGAGTTTGGCGCGTTGCACGGATAAGGAACCTTGCGGCCCGGAGCCGGGATCGGAGAGTTTTGTTCTTTGCCACGCCGGWTGTGGCATGAACACGGCCATTTTGCCTGGATCGCGAAGAGACGCTCTGCGCCTGTCGCATGAGTCGCGTTATCGCAGCGCAGCATAATCCGCCTCAATTTCGGCTGAGGCCACTAGCGGCGATGCCGCACGCATGATATCGGGCCTCGTCAACTCGGTAGCGGGCGCATGTTGTCGCCCACCCTGAAATGCCCCGCATGGGCTTGGAGTTGGCGATGGCAAGCATCAGTGACACCCTCATCCGCGACGGCCTGACCTTCGACGACGTCCTGCTCGAGCCGGGGCCGTCCGAAGTGATGCCGGCCGACGTCAATATCTCGACCAAGCTCACCAAGACGATCTCGCTCAACCTGCCGATCATCGCCTCGGCGATGGACACGGTGACCGAGGCCAGGATGGCGATTGCCATGGCGCAGGCCGGCGGCCTCGGCGTCGTCCACCGCAATCTGGAGGCCGACCAGCAGGCCGCGCAGGTGCGGCTCGTCAAGAAATTCGAATCGGGCATGGTCGCCAACCCGATCACGATCTTCCCGGACGAGACACTGGGCGACGCGCTTGCTCTGATGCGGCACCATTCGATCTCGGGCATCCCCGTGGTCGAGCGCGGCCCGCAGGGACACAAGGGCAAGCTCGTCGGCATCCTGACCAACCGCGATGTCCGCTTCGCCGACCGCCCCGAGCAGCCCGTCGCCGAGATCATGACCAAGGATCGCCTGATCACGGTGCGCGAAGGCGTGACCCAGGAGGAGGCACGCCGCCTGCTCCACCAGTTCCGCATCGAGAAGCTGCTGGTCGTCGATGATCATTTCCGCTGCATCGGCCTGATCACCGTCAAGGACATGGAGAAGCAGGTCGCCCACCCGCATGCCGCCAAGGACGCGCAGGGTCGTCTCCTGGTTGCAGCGGCGACTACGACCGGCGATCTCGGCTTCGAGCGCTCCGAGCTGCTGATCGACGCCGGTGTCGACATCATCGTCGTCGACACCGCCCATGGCCATTCCGCCAAGGTGCTGGAAGCGGTCACCCGGGTGAAGAAACTCTCCAATACCGTTCAGATCATTGCCGGCAACGTTGCCACCGCGTCCGGTGCGCAGGCTCTCATCGATGCCGGCGCCGACGCGATCAAGGTCGGCATCGGGCCGGGCTCGATCTGCACCACCCGCATCGTCGCGGGCGTCGGCGTGCCGCAGCTCACCGCGGTGATGGACGCAGCCTCGGCGGCGAGCAAGGCGGGCATTCCGGTCATCGCCGATGGCGGCATCAAATATTCCGGCGACCTCGCCAAGGCGCTGGCCGCCGGCGCCTCCTGCGCCATGGTCGGCTCGCTGCTTGCCGGCACAGACGAAACGCCGGGCGAAACCTTCCTCTACCAGGGGCGCTCCTACAAATCCTATCGCGGCATGGGCTCGGTCGGCGCGATGGCGCGCGGCTCGGCCGACCGCTACTTCCAGCAGGACATCAAGGATGCCCTGAAGCTGGTGCCGGAAGGCATCGAGGGTCAGGTCGCCTATAAGGGGCCGGTCTCCGGCGTGCTGCACCAGCTCGCGGGCGGCTTGCGGGCTGCGATGGGCTATGTCGGCGGGCGCGATCTTGCCGACTACCAGTCCAAGGCCCGGTTTATCCGCATCACCAGTGCCGGCCTGCGCGAGAGCCATGTCCACGATGTCACCATCGTGCGCGAAAGCCCGAACTACCCGACGCGATCCTGAGGCCCAGGCCTCGCCGATACCATCGTGACGCCGATTGGCCCTCATACCGCGAAATTGCCCCAAGAGCATGCTGCGAAAAAGTGGCAACGGTTTTCGCACTGAGCATGCTCTAAACTATGAGAATCGATCACGTTTTCTGCGTTTGGACGATTTCGTCCAAACGCAGCGTGATCTGCCGGCAACCTCCCGGGGTGAGGGTTTTCCTTTGCATGAACAGCGAGAGGCGAGCCGCCCATGACGATCCAATTGGTCTACCCCGCCCTGGCTCAGATCCTGTGGACCTTCGTCGTGCTCGGCATCCTGTTCCAGCGCCGTCGTGTCGCCTTCCGGAACAAGGAGGTCGGGATGGCCGATATCGCGGTCTCGACCGAGCGCTATCCGGAGCGTGCCCGCCTCGCCGCTGCGAACTATGCCAATCAGTTCGAGACGCCGGTCATTTTCTTCGCGCTGATCATGCTCGCCATGGAGGTCGGCGCGACCGGCACGGTGATTGTTGCCCTTGCCTGGGCCTTCGTGCTGACGCGCATCGTGCACACCTTGATCCATACCGGGTCCAACCGGGTCCCAGTGCGCGCGGCTGTGTTTGCTCTGGGCGTCGCCTGCCTGTTCTGCATGACGGTCGGCATTGTCGTTACGGTACTTTGACATGCTCGTGCGGCGTGCAATGTTCGCAGACGCACGTCCGCAAGATATACTCTGTCACATCCTCGCTACATCGTGAGACAAACGCTGTTTCGCGCTTGCGCCCAAAACCACCTGCCGGCATGCTAAATGCTTGCGGCTAGGACGGTTTAGGGACGACCGTTCCAAATGGTACAGAGTCTGTCCCGCTCTGGCGCAAGGTTTCGCATGGCTGTCTTGTCTTTCGGGCGCGTTGTTGTCGTGGCCGCCGTCGGCGCGGTCGCAGCTGGCGCGGGTCTCCATTATTCCGGCCGATCAGTCCCTCCTCCGCTCGATCGCATTCCCTACGGAAAGATCATCCCGCCCTATGCCCAGCCGGCCCAGCAGGCCGCGGCCCCATCATCACGCGCTTCGGGACAACAACGCCCACCCGTGACGATCGTCACGGCCAAGGCTGAACGCCGGCCGATGCCGGTCAGGCTCGACGCGATCGGCACCGTGCAGGCACTCTCGAGCGTTGCGGTGCGCTCGCGCGTCGATACGCAGATCATAGAGGTCGGCTTCCCCGATGGCGGCTATGTGAAGAAGGGCGACATGCTCTTCCGCCTCGACTCCCGCCTCGCGGAAGCGCTGCTGAAACAGGCCGAAGCGGGTGTTGCCCGCGACAAGGCCTCGCTCGCCTCCGCCGAAGCCGATCTGCGCCGGGCGGAAGAACTCGCCAAGCGCGATTTCGCCACCGACCAGCGTCTCGACACCGCCCGCACCCAGGTCGCGACGCTCAAGGCCAGCGTCCGTGGCGGTGAGGCAGCGGTCGACGCCCTCAAGGTCCAGCTGACCTATTACACCATCACCGCCCCGGTTTCGGGCCGGATTGGCGTAGCCGGCCTCAAGGAAGGCAATATCGCCAAGACCGGCGACAATTCGACCACGCTGGTGACGATCAACCAGATCGATCCGATCTATGTCAGCTTCGCCCTGCCGCAGCGCCAGCTGTCCAGCATCCGCGAAGCGATGAATGCCGGCACGGCCGTGGCGGTTGCCACGCAGCAGGGTGCGAGCCGCGGCGTCGAGGGCAAGATCGCGGTCATCGACAATCTCGTCGATGCGACGACCGGCACGATCCAGATGCGCGCGATCTTCAACAATCCTGACGAGACCCTGTGGCCCGGCGCCCTCTGCCAGGTCCGCCTGACCCTGCGTGTCGAGCCCGATGCGCTGACCGTGCCCCGCGAAGCCGTCCAGAACGGCCAGAACGGCACCTTCGTCTTCGTGATCGAGGACGGCGTCGCCCGCGCCCGCCCGGTCACCGTCGACCGCACCATCGATGACCGCGTCGTACTTGCGTCGGGCCTGAAGGGCGACGAGACGGTCGTCATCGACGGCCAGCTCCTGCTGACCGATGGCGCCCGCGCGGTCGAGCGCAACCGGGGCGGCCAGAGGCCGCCGCCCAACCAGACCTCGCAGCGCGGGAGTGCTGGCTGATGAACCTCCCGGAGGCCTGCATCCGTCGTCCGGTGATGACGACACTCCTGATGGCAACCTTTCTGATCTTCGGGTTGTTCGCCTTCAAACAGCTTCCGGTCGCGGCATTGCCGCGGGTCGATTTCCCGACGATCAATGTCAGCGCCCGCCTGCCGGGCGCGAGCCCCGAATCGATGGCCTCCTCGGTCGCCGCACCGCTGGAGCGCGAATTCGCCTCGATCTCGGGCATCACCTCGATGTCCTCGGTCTCGCAGCTCGGCGCGACCTCGATCACGCTGCAATTCGACCTCAACCGCAATATCGACGGCGCAGCGCTCGACGTGCAGGCCGCGCTGAGTGCCACCGCTCGTCGGCTGCCGCCGGAGCTGCCCTCGCCACCCAGCTTCAGGAAGGTCAATCCGGCCGACCAGCCGGTGCTGTTCATGGTGCTGACCTCGGCGACGAAACCGCTCTACGAAGTCCATGAATTCGGCGAGAACATCCTGCAGCAGCAGATCTCGCAATTGCCTGGCGTCGCGCAGGTCAACATCTTCGGCGCGCAGAAATACGCCGTGCGCGTACAGGTCAATCCCGACGCCGTCTCGGCTCGCGGCCTGGCACTGAGCGATGTCCGCAATGCGATCGCCGCCGCCAACTCCAATTCCCCGGTCGGCACGCTCAATGGCGAGAACCAGCGCCTGACGCTCGGCGCCACGGGCCAGATGGAGCGCGCCGCCGAGTACGGCAACCTCATCATCTCGCAGAAGAACGGCGTGCCGATCCGCCTCGAGGACGTGGCACAGGTCTACGACTCCGTCGAGAACAACCAGACCGGCAGCTGGTTCAACGGGCAGCGCTCGATCATGCTGGCGGTCTATCGTCAGTCCGACGCCAACACCGTCGAGGTCGTCGACAGCATCAAGTCCAGGCTCGAGGCCTATCGCGAGCAACTTCCAGCCGCGATGGAACTCAATGTCCTGAACGACCGCTCGATCCCGATCCGGGAGGCGGTGGAGGATGTCGAGGTCTCGCTGATGATCGCGATCGCGCTCGTGATCATGGTGATCTTCCTGTTCCTGAAGAGCCTGGCCGCGACGCTGATTCCGACGCTCGCCCTGCCGATTTCGCTGGTCGGTACCTTCGCGATCATGCACGCGCTCGGCTATTCGCTCGACAACATCTCGCTGCTCGCACTGACGCTCGCGGTCGGCTTCGTCGTCGATGACGCCATCGTCATGCTGGAAAACATCATCCGGCATATCGAGATGGGCAAGAAACCGTTCCAGGCGGCCCTCGACGGCTCGCGCGAGATCGGCTTCACCATTCTCTCGATCACCATTTCGCTCGTTGCCGTCTTCATTCCCGTCTTCTTYATGGGCGGGGTCGTCGGCAAGGTTTTCACGGAGTTTGCCGGCACGATCGCGGCCGCGATCATCGTCTCGGGCTTCGTCTCCCTGACCCTCACCCCGATGCTCTGCGCCCGTTTCCTCAAGGCGCATGATCACCACAAGAAGCCGAACCTGATCGAGCGCGTCTTCGAGGCCGGCTTCCAGGGGATGCTGGGCGCCTACCGCTGGACCCTGGATTGCGTGCTGAAGGCGCGCATCCTGATGCTGATCTTCACGCTGGCGACGGTCTATATCTCGGCGCAGATGTATATCGACATCCCGAAGGGCTTCTTCCCGACCGAGGATACCGGCCTCCTGCGCGCATCGACCGAAGGCCCGCCCGACACGTCATTCGAGGCGATGGCGGCGCGCCAGATCCGCATCGCCGAAATCGTCAAGGCCGATCCGGCAGTCGATTATCTGACGTCGAATATCGGCGGCTTCAACGCCACCAATAACGGCTTCATGTTCATCGCGCTCAAGCCCAAGGATCAGCGCGAGAAGGCCGAGGTGGTGATCTCGCGGTTGAGGCGCGCGACCGGCGACGTGCCGGGTATCACTGCGGTGTTCCAGCAGGTGCAGAACATCAACCTCAACGCCGGCCGGTCGTCACGCGCGCAGTACCTCTATTCGCTGCAAGGACCGGACCTGAATGCGCTCTTCGCCTATGCTCCGCTGATGCAGCAGCGGCTCGCGCGGCTTCCGCAGCTGCGCGATGCCAATATCGATCTGCAGTTGCGCAACCCGCAGCTCTCGATCGACATCGACCGCGAACGCGCCGCGAGCCTGGGCATTTCCAGTGACCAGATCCGGCAGGCACTGGGCAACGCTTTCGGCTCGCGCCAGATCGCGACGATATTCACCCCCTCGACCGATTATCAGGTCATCATGGAGGCCAATCGCGCCTATCAGCAGGATCCCGCTGTGCTCTCGCGGTTGCTGCTCAAGGCTGCGAACGGCCTGAACGTGCCGTTGGAAACGGTGGCGACGATCAAGCCCAGCGTCGGCCCGCTCGCGGTGAACCGCATTTCGCAGCAGCCGGCGGTGACAATCTCGTTCAACACGGCGCCGGGCATCTCGCTTGGCGACGCCGTCAACGCCATCCGCGCGGCCGAGCGCGACGTCAATCTGCCGGCCTCGATCGTGACGAGCTTCGCCGGTTCCGCCCAGCTGTTCCAGGATGCGCTGAAGGGGCAAGGCCTGCTGATCTTCGCCGCAATCCTGGTGATCTACATCATCCTCGGCATTCTCTACGAGAGCTTCATCCACCCGATCACCATCCTCTCCGGCCTCCCCTCTGCCGGCCTCGGAGCGCTGCTCGCCCTGCAGTATTTCAACATGGACCTGTCGGTGATCGCGATCATCGGCATCCTGATGCTGGTCGGCATCGTCAAGAAGAACGCGATCATGATGGTCGATTTCGCGATCGAGCGTCGTAAACAGGGGGACGACGCGTTGACCGCCATCCGCGAGGCGGCGCTTGTCCGCTTCCGTCCGATCATGATGACGAGCTTTGCCGCGATCTTCGGCGTGCTTCCCATCGCACTCGGCGCGGGCGCCGGCGCCGAGCTCCGGCAGCCGCTCGGCATCGCCGTGGTCGGCGGATTGATCGTCTCGCAACTGCTGACGCTCTACATCACGCCGGTGATCTATTTCTACCTCGACAAGGTCGACACCTGGCTCTCCGGCCGCAGTCGCGGCGAGCGCGAGAGCGTGCCCAGCTCCGCTGTGCCCGTAGCCATCCCGCAGGCGGTGCGCGGCCCGGACCTCTGAGGGCGGTCAAAGCCTCCCTCTCAATCGTTCCTGCGCCACGAACTTCGCATCTCCTGCAGTTCGTGGCGTATTTCTGCAGAATGCATCAAAGGCAACCTTGTGCCTTAAAGCGGAGAGAACGGCGGCTTGCATAACGCTGGGTGAGTGATCCCTGCCATAAGCAAAGTCGTCGATGTTCCGCATAAGAAATGCCGTGCCGCTGTCGGGCCATACTCCGCCCGGAATCCATCCGTCTCCTTCCCGAAGGGCCGCTCTGACGCGGTATGCAGCCATGGTGCTGCTCGGATTGGTTCTCGGAGCGAGCGGCACGGCGCTGACCGTCACCCTCGTTCGGGCTGGTGATGACGCCGGCGTTCGTGCCTTCCATCTTCAGGAAGCAGCGAGACGTGCGCCCAGTGCCGCGGCCTTGACCTATGCTCCGGTCAGTTCAGGCTGGAGGCTGCCGCTCTTCGGCTCATACCCGGATGGCCGGATCGAACATCCCCCCGTCCTGCGCGAACGCGGCAAGCCGCGCGATGGAGCGACCGTAAGCACTCTCCGTGCAACGGCCCGTTACGATACCGGATCAGGCGCCTCCCGCACCATTTGCGTACGGATGTGCGACGGCTATCACATGCCGCTTGGCCATTTGCGATCGCAAGCTGACTGGCCGGCGCATGAGGCCCTTTGCACGGCGATGAATCCCGGCATCCCGGTCAAGGTCTTCCGCGTTCCTGCCGGCGCCGCGGATATCGACGGCGCCGTGGCCTCCGACGGCAGGACCTATGGCTCCCTGCCCGTTGCCTATGGTCACGAGACATCGTCCGACCCGGGCTGCAGGCCCACCGTCCCGTCTGCCGGTGATCGCCGTGTCTCTCTTCTGCGGGATTTCACCCTGCGCCCAGGCGACTCGGTGGTGTTTGATGGCAAGGTGACAACCTTTGAGGGCTCTTCCACCTGGCCTTACRACCCGAGGAATTTCCGCGATTTTCGGTCGTCGAACGAACTCAACGCCAATCAACGCCGGATGATCGACGACACGGTCGGCGTTTCCAGCCGTGAAGGCCAGATGCTGGCCCTGCGTCGCGACATGACGGTGCGGGAGGCGAAGATCGGTGATGCCACCACGATCGAGCTGCGCGGCCGTTTCGAGAGCGGCTCAGGTGAAACCGCAACCGCCTCGAACATGCAGCGCATCGTCATYTCGCCGGAAAGCTGAACCCCTCTCCAGGCATTTTGGCCGGGCACGCTGCGTTAAGCATCGCGCCCGTTTTGCATGCGCGAACGCCGACGGGCCGTTGATGATTAACGAAAAGTAAACTACACCCCAAGGGCGGCGGACGAAGCACAAGCGCGAGTGGAGTAGACGCGATGTTTCGTGTCCGTGAGATCCCCGACCGGGAAGACCCACCATTAGGCAGCCCTGTCCCCGTCGTTGCGCTGGAGCGTAATGCTCACGGCAAGAAACGAACGGGCCGCTTCGCGGCGATGACTGCGCTTGGCCTTGTGCTCGGAGCGGGTGGCGCGATCGGCACGATCTCGCTCGTCCAGGCTGGCGACGATGCCGGCGTCCGCGACTTTCAGCTCCAGGAAGCGGCGAACCGCCGTGCTATGCGCGCCCCGCAAGCCGGCGCCTATCATGCCCCCATCGCCTATGCGCCCGCGCGTGGCATCTGGAACCTGCCCCTGACGCGCAGCGTACCGAAYGGGCGCATCGCGCACCCGCCCGTGGTCTTGAACCCTTTCAGGACGGTCGAACCTCCGCGTCAGGCGGCCCGGCGCCCCACGACGCAGCACAGCGTTGCACGCCTCGATACCGTCTCCGGCAGTGGACATGGCGCGCGCACCATCTGCGTGCGGCTCTGCGACGGCTTTCATGCGCCGATCGGCAATCTGAATGCCCAGTCTGACCTAACGGCACACGACGCCCTCTGCCGGGCGATGAACCCCGGCGTCCCGGTCAAGGTCTTCCGCGTTCCCGCCGGTGCCAGCACGATCGACGGCGCCGTTTCGGCAGATGGCAAGACCTATGGCTCGCTCCCCGTTGCCTATGGCCACGAGAAATCCTCTGATCCAGCCTGCCGGCCGGCGATTGTCGCCAGCGGCGAGCGCCGCGTCTCGCTGTTGCGCGATATCACGCTTCGTCCCGGCGACAGCGTCGTTCTGGACGGCAAGGTCACGACCTTCACGGGCTCGTCGCAGTGGCCCTATAGCCGGCGCGATTTCGTCGATTTCAGATCGGCGCGGGAGCTCAGCGCCGGCGATCGGCGCGGCATCGACGAGCGGGTCGGCATTTCACGCGTCGAAGCGCAGATGCAGGCGCTGCGCCGCAAGCTGCGCACGCGCGAAGCCTCGCTCCGTGACGAGACCGTGATGAGCGATGCAATCGAATTGCGCGGCTCGATCGATCCGCCAACGCGCGGGCCGGTCCGCGTGATCGCCGGGCCGGCGTTCCGGCTTTTGCCTTAGTTCCAACAGGCCTGCCGGCCGACTTTCGGCGGCCCGATGTCAGTCTTGGACGCTGGTTCGGAGGCGCATCTTCTTTGAATTAATCTAAAGAGGGTGCAATTTAGAAAACCTATAAGCAATTGATCTATAACGCTTTTCAATTGACCGCCCTAGCGTCAGGCACTACCGCTCCAGCACCACGAACGTGCAGAGGGCATCTACGCCCGAAGGAGCGAACCATGATCGACAAAACTCGCCTGTCCCTCATCGCCCTGGCGTCCTGCCTGCTCGCTACCCCGGTCCTGGCCCAGAGCGTCAATCTCTACACGACGCGCGAGCCGGCCCTGCTCAATCCCGTCGTCGAGGCCTTCACCAAGGACACCGGCATCAAGGTCAACACGGTGTTCCTGAAGGACGGACTCGAGGAGCGCATCAAGGCCGAGGGCGCAAACAGCCCGGCCGATGTCATGATCATGGTCGACGCCGCGCAGATGATCTCGGCCGCCAATGCCGGCGTCACCCAGCCGATCAAGTCGGCGGCTGTCGACAAGATCGTCCCGGCGCAACTGCGCGATCCGCAGGACAACTGGGTCACCCTGACCAAGCGCGCCCGCATCGTCGTCGTCTCGAAGGATCGCGTGCCGCAGGATGCGATCACCTATGAGGACCTCGCCGACCCGAAGTGGAAGGGCAAGTTCTGCATCCGCGGCGGTCAGCACCCCTACAACAACGCTCTCTTTGCCGCCTATCTCGCGCGCAACGGCGCCGAGAAGACCGAGACGTGGCTCAAGGCACTCAAGGCCAACACCGCGCGCAAGCCGGGCGGCGGCGACCGTGAAGTCGCGCGCGACATCCAGTCCGGGCTCTGCGATATCGCAGTGATCAACACCTACTATATCGGCCTGATGAGCATTGCCGCGAACGAGCAGAAGGGCTGGTTCGAGGCGATCAAGCCGCTGAAGACCACCTTCGCCAATGGCGGCACCCATGTGAACATCTCGGGCGCCGCCATCGCCAAACACGCCCCCAATCGTGAAAACGCGGTCAAGCTGATCGAGTACATGCTTGGCGACAAGGCGCAGACCATCTATGCCGACGGCAATTTCGAGTTCCCGGTCAACCCGGACGTCAAGGAAAGCGCCGCTGTGAAGCTGCTGGGCAAGGTCAATGTCGATACCACCCCGCTGACCGAGATCGGCAAGAACCGCAAGGCGGCCGCTGACCTCGTCGACAAGGTCGGCTTCGACAATTGAGCCTGTCTCCCACGGCTGGAGAAATGCGACGGTCGCCACGCCTGTGGCGGCCGTCGAGCCGTTTTGTCTGGGCTTCGGTTGCGGGTGCCGGGCTTGTCGCGCTGCCAGTTCTCGCGCTCGGCCTGACCGCGCTTTCGCCGGCAGCATCGTCGATCTGGCCGCATCTTGTCGCCAATGTCATTCCCGATGCGCTGGCGAACACCGCCATGCTTCTTGCCGGCGTCGGCCTGCTCTGCAGTCTCATCGGCGTCGGCACGGCCTGGCTCGTCACCCAATATGAGTTTCCCGGCCGTCGCGCCTTCGAATGGCTGCTCGTGCTGCCATTGGCGATCCCGACTTATCTGACGGCCTATATCTATGTTGAGTTCCTKGGCTTCCAGGGACCGCTGCAGACGGCCTTGCGTGCGGTGACGGGCTATCGCAGCCTGCGCGACTACTGGTTTCCCGACCCGCGCAATCTGGCGGGCGCGATCTTCGTCATGGGGATCGTGCTCTACCCTTACGTCTATCTCAGCGTCCGGGCGCTGTTCGGCCTGCAGAGCGCGACGATCGTCGAGTYGGCGCGGACGCTCGGAGCCGCGCACGGCACCTTGTTCTGGCGGATTGGCTTGCCCATGGCGCGCCCGGCGCTCGTCGCAGGGTTGACCCTGGCACTGCTCGAAACACTCAACGATATCGGCGCGACCGAATATCTCGGGGTCCGCTCCCTGACCCTGTCGATCTACACGACCTGGCTCAATCGCGGCTCTCTGGCGGGCGCAGCCCAGATCTCCTGCGTGATGCTTCTCCTCGTGGTCGCCCTGATCGCAACCGAGGCGAGACTGCGCGGCGCGCGCCGCTTCACGCTCTCGGTGCGCCAGCCCCGCGCCGTCGGCCGCCGGCTCCTGTCCGGGCGCATTGCGCTCGCAGCCAGCGCCGCCTGCGCCCTGCCCCTGCTGCTTGGCGCGCTTCTGCCGATGGGCTTTCTCCTCCAGGAGGTCCTGACGCGCGGCCTGCTGCATCAGTTCGACATGGCCCTGCTGCGCAATCTCCTGAATGCCCTGCTGCTGTCGGCTGGCGCCGCGCTGATCGTGGTGACGCTTGGCCTTTGCATCGTGGCTGCAGGCCGGCTCGGCCGCGAAACCTGGCTGCCGGCGCTCGCGCGCATCGCCTCGCTTGGCTATGCGCTGCCCGGCACGGTGCTCGCGCTTGGACTGCTCGTCCCGCTTGCCGCCTTCGACAATCTCGTCGCCGACACCGTCTCCGCATTGTTCGGCGTCAGTCCTGGTCTCATCCTGATCGGCTCGGGTGCCGCTCTCGTGATTGCCTATGTCGTACGCTTCCTGTCGATCGCGATCTCCGGCATCCAGAGCGGTCTCGCCCGGATCTCGCCGAGGATCGACGATGCCGCGCGCGCCCTCGGCTCAARCTCGGGCGAGGTGTTGCGGCAGGTGCATTGGCCGCTCGCTCGCCCTGCCATCGCTGCGGCCGCCTTGCTCGTATTCGTCGACTGTCTGAAGGAGCTGCCCGCGACGCTGCTGCTGCGACCGMTGAACGTCGACACGCTCGCAACCATCGTCTACGGACATGCCTCACGCGGCATGTTCGAAGACGGAGCGCTGGCCGCGTTGCTGATCGTGATCGCCGGCCTCTATCCCGCCATCATTCTGGCACGAGCCGGTGGCACGAAGGGGTGACACCGTAAGGCGTTGCGGCTCTCTTTGCCGATCCACAGCTTGTATGCCGGAAATAGGCTCCTCAACTCGACAAGCCGCCCGGCATCGTCATAAACAATTTTAGCTTGACCTCCGGTTCGATTCCGGTTGCAGCCCGGCCGAAGGCCCATGACACGACGCGTTTCCATTCTCGCCTATTCGCTCGCCATCGGCCTGGTGCTGCTTGGCCTGCAATCCTGGGGCGTTGCCGTTGGGCTGGTCGAGCGACATGTCGTTGCCCGCATCGAGGATCGCACCGGCCTCAAGGTGACCAGCCTCGAGCATGCGAGCATCGTCCTTCTGCCTTTGCCGCGGGTCGAGCTCTCGCAAGTCAGCTTCAAGCAACATGACGGCCTGCTCTCCGGCAAGGCGTCGCAGCTCAAGGCCCGCGCCCGCCTGCTGCCGCTTCTGGCAGGGCGCCTCTCCTTCGACCGGATCGATCTGATCTCTCCCCAAATCGATGCCACAGTTTCAGGCAGGGACGATGAGCTCTCGGAATGGCTCGCGCCGCCCCTTGCCTATCTCACCAGCCTCACGAACCAGAGCCGGATCGTGATCATTTCGGGTTCGGTCTTTGCGCGGGCCGAAGGCGCGATCCGCACCATCCTGCGCGATGTCAATCTGATCATCGAGGACCGCGACCCCGAGGAGCCGATCATCGCCTCGGGCTCCGTGACCTGGCGCGGCGTCGCGACCAATCTCAGTGTTGTCTGGCCGGTCGCCGGGGAAAGCRCCAGGCTCTCCTTGTCCGCGACCTCCGAACGGATGAACCTGCGCCTTGACGGCATACGATCCGGCCTGCGCGAGCCGGTCTTCAATGGGCAATTGAGCCTCTCGACGCCGTCGCTCCCGGAACTGTTCGACTGGTTCGGTGAAACGCCCCGCCTCGCGCCTGCCATCGGACAGCTCAGCATCGCCGCTGAAGCCCAGATCAAGGCCAACGAGATCTCGCTCAGCAACGCAAGCGCCATCTTCGACGGGGACCGCCTCGACGGCGCGATCATGCTCGGCGAAGCCGGCCAACGCTGGTCCCTCTCCGGAACACTCGCCGGCGCGACGCTCGATCTTGGCCGCATGACCAATCGGCTCGGCCTGCCCAAACCCGGCACCGGGCTCGCCAACCCGACGCCGCTCGAATTCGAGGCCTGGACGGCGCATGACATCGACCTGCGCGTCTCGGTGGATGCCGCCCGCCTCGGCGGCGCCCGTCTCAGTGATGTCGCGACCCAGTTGCTCGTCAAGAAGGGCCGCTTCGAGGCCGGGCTGCTTCGCGCGACTGCCTATGGCGGCAGCGTCAAGGGCCGCCTGCTTGCGAGTGCGACCCCGAACACCATCGACGTGAAGCTGCAAGGCAATCTCGACCGGATCAATCTCGGGCAAAGCGCAACCGACCTGCCCGAACTGCCGAGACTGAGCGGGCAAGGCAATCTGCAGTTCGCGCTGGATGGCACGGGCACCACGGCCGAGGCCGTTCTCGCCTCCTTGAACGGAAAGGCGAGCCTCAGTCTGCGTCAAGGCGAGCTTGGCGGCTTTGCTTTCATCGACCTGCTGCGTCGTGCCGAGCGCAATCCTGTGGCGGCCCTGCGGGAATGGCGGCAGGGCAAGACGCCATTCGACAGCGCGAGCGCTACGGCGAATGTCGCCGATGGCATCGCGACAATCACTGATGCCCAGATGACGGGCCCGACCTATCGTCTCACACTCGCAGGCCAGGCATTCCTGCAGCAAGGCTGGATCGAGATGGCCGGCCAGCTGGCCCAGCAGAGCGGCTCCCTGACGGTGCCCCTCGTCCTGCAGGGCCCGCTCGAAGGTCCATCGCTGGCGCTCAACTCGGAAGCCACCTTGCGTCCTGCCGGCAGCACCCTGCCAAATCTCCTGACGCGCTGACGGTCGCCCGGCTTAGTCAGCCACCACCCGCGCAGATTTGAGCCGCGGCCTGCCCCCGCAGCCTCGCAATTGACCTGTCCACGGACCGGGTGTTTCCTCATCGCAGTCAGCGCGGAAACCACGCCATGCGTGCACCAACGGGATCGATCGTCGGGCTCTGTTCCGCCTCAGCCACCATGTTTGCAATGGGGATGGCGTTCCTCGGCTACTGGGGTGTGCATGAGCCGGTGCCATGGCGGCGGCTCGACATCGTCATCGTCACCCTGGCCTTTGCCGGCTTTGCCTCACTGGGCTCGGTCACCTGGATCGCAACCACACCCGTATCAGCAGATAGTGACGAGAAGGTCGTACCCGCCCGGCGGGCCTTCGCCCTGGGCGTGTTTGCGATCTGGCTGTCTGTTCTTGTCGCGGTCCTGGCGGCATGACGTCGAGAATGTTCGACATCATGCCTCGGTTGTTCCACAGCCCAAGCTTCAGGTCATTTCAAACCTGAAACAAGCCGGCTTCAGCCTTCCTGAGCAGGCTCGTCCGCAGGCGCAGGGCCTTCGTCCTCGGCCTCGTCGTCCCCTGCATCACCGATGCATTCGACCGAGACGACCTTCTCACCGGCTGCGGTGTTGAACACCGTGACACCCTGGGTCGAGCGGCCGGCAATGCGGATGCGGTTGTCCGGTCCCTTGTCGACCGGCACGCGGATCACCTGCCCGCCATCGGTCACGAGCATGATCTGGTCCGTATCGACCGCCGGGAAGGAGGCGATCAGCTTGCCGTTGCGCTCGTTCACCACCATGGCGACGATGCCCTTGCCCCCGCGTCCGGTGACCCGGTACTCGAAGGACGAGGTGCGCTTGCCGTAGCCCTTCTCGGACACCGTCAGGATGAACTGCTCCGCAGCACCCATCTCGGCATATTTCTCCTGGCCGAGTTCGATATCGCTGGCGGCCTCCTCGCCCTCGCTCGCCTGGACCGGCTCGGAGGTGTCGTCGCCTTCGCCATTCAGGGCCTTGCGGGCAGCAGCAGCGCGCTTGAGATAGGCGGCGCGCTCATCCGGCGTCGCATCGAGATGATGCAGGATGGCAAGCGAGATCACCTCGTCGCCATCGGCGAGGTTGATGCCGCGCACGCCGGTCGAGTCGCGCCCCTTGAAAACGCGCACTTCGGGCACGGCGAAGCGGATGCACTGGCCGGCCGCCGTGGTCAGCAGCACGTCGTCATGCTCCGAGCAGATCTGGACGTCGACGATGGAGTCTCCCTCGTCGAGCTTCATCGCGATCTTGCCGTTGCGATTGACCTGCACGAAGTCCGAGAGCTTGTTGCGGCGGACATTGCCCGTCCGGGTCGCGAACATCACGTCGAGCCGCTCCCAGCTCTCCTCATCCTCCGGCAACGGCATCACCGTGGTGATGCGCTCATCCTTCTCCAGCGGCAGCATGTTGTTGAGGAACTTGCCGCGTGCATTCGGCGCCGCCAGCGGCAACCGCCAGACCTTCTCCTTGTAGGCCTGGCCGCGCGAGGAGAAGAAGATGATCGGCGTATGGGTGTCGGCAACGAAGAGCCGGGTGACGAAATCCTCGTCCCTGGTCGACATGCCCGAACGGCCCTTGCCGCCACGCTTCTGCGCCCGATAGGTCGAGAGCGGCACGCGCTTGATGTAACCGGCATGGGACACGGTCACCACCATGTCCTCGCGCGCGATCAGGTCCTCGTCGTCGAGATCCGAACCCCAGTCCTGGATCACCGTGCGACGCGGCGTGGCGAAGGCAGCCTTCACCTCGGTGAGCTCGGTCTTGATGATCGACTGGATACGGGCGCGTGAGCGCAGGATCTCGAGATAATCCGCGATCTCGGTTGCGAGCTTGGCGAGTTCTTCGCCGATCTCGTCGCGGCCGAGGGCGGTCAGGCGAGCAAGGCGCAATTCGAGGATCGCCTTGGCCTGCGCATCGGACAGGCGATAGGTGCCGTCCGGGTTGAGCGGATGACGCGGATCGTCGACCAGTGCGATCAGCGGCGCGATATCCTCGGCCGGCCAGTTGCGATCCATCAGCGAGGCGTGCGCAGCCGCCGGGGTCGGCGCGGTGCGGATCAGGCGGATGACCTCGTCGATATTGGCGACGGCGGTGGCAAGGCCGCAGAGCACATGGGCGCGTTCGCGCGCCTTGTTGAGCAGGTAGCGTGTGCGCCGGGAGACGACCTCCTCGCGGAACTCGATAAAGGCCGAGATGAAGTCCTTGAGGTTCAACACCTCCGGCCGACCGCCATTGAGCGCGACCATGTTGGCGCCGAACGAAGTCTGCAACGGCGTATAACGGTAGAGCTGGTTCAGCACGACATCGGCCATGGCGTCGCGCTTGACCTCGATGACGACACGCACGCCCTCGCGGCTGGATTCGTCACGCAGATCGGAAATGCCTTCGATCCGCTTCTCGCGAACCAGATCGGCGATCTTCTCGACCATCGAAGCCTTGTTCACCTGGTAGGGAACCTCGGTGACGATGATCGCCTCGCGCTCCTTGCGCAGCTCCTCGATATGCGTCTTGGACCGCATCACGATCGAGCCACGACCGGTGTGATAGGCGGAGTGGATACCGCTCTTGCCCATGATCGAGGCGCCGGTCGGGAAGTCCGGACCAGGTACGATCTCGATCAGGTCGTCGATCGAGAGCTCGGGATCGTCGATAAGCGCGATACAGGCATCGATCACCTCGCCGAGATTATGCGGCGGAATATTGGTCGCCATGCCGACCGCGATGCCGCCCGCGCCGTTGACGAGCAGGTTCGGATAACGCGCCGGCAGAACCCGCGGCTCATGCTCCTTGCCGTCATAGTTCGGCTGGAAATCGACGGTGTCGAGGTCGAGATCCTCGAGCAGCGGCATCGCCGCCTTGTCGAGCCTGGCCTCGGTATAACGATCGGCCGCCGCGGAATCGCCATCCATCGAGCCGAAATTGCCCTGACCGTCGATCAAGGGCAGGCGCAGCGAGAAATCCTGCGCCATGCGGACCAGCGCGTCATAGACCGCCATGTTGCCGTGCGGATGGTACTTACCCATCGTATCGCCGACGATGCGGGCGCATTTGGTATAGGGCCGGTCCGGCAGGTTCTTGTTCTCGTGCATCGAGAACAGGATGCGCCGGTGCACCGGCTTCAGGCCGTCGCGGACGTCGGGAAGAGCGCGGCTGACGATCACGCTCATGGCGTAATCGAGATAGCTCTTCTTCATCTCGTCAGTGATGGCGATCGGCTTGATGTCGCCGCCGAAATGCGCGTCTTCCGGCTGGCCGCCGCGCGTGCCGTTGTCGTCTTCGCTCAAGGGATGAGGTCCCGTTTTCTACGATTTTTCAAGCTTCTGGCTATCCGATTCCGCCCCGCGAAGCCAGCAAAAGACGAATCTCTCCAGAGAAATTAAAACCGTTCCTTGTCAACGCGTTACGAGTCGTTTTTGACTCACTTTCCGAGCCCTCCCACATTGCCGCCATGTTTGACCGGCGCGAGCGCGTGACGGAGCCGGAAAACCGCTCGGCAAATTTCGCTCCTACGCCTAGTGACGCGGGCTCGGCAGCATGCCTAAGCTCCACGATGTTCCTGGAATATCTCACCTCCGCCCTCGTCACACTGCTGGTCACCCTCGATCCGCCGGGTCTCGCACCGATCTTCCTGTCCCTGACGCGCGGCATGTCGGCCGACGAGCGCAGGCAGGTCGCGGTGCGCGCCTGCATCATCGCCTTCGGCATCATGGCCTTCTTCGGACTTGCGGGCGATATCGTGCTGAAGGCGCTCGGCGTCTCGCTGCCGGCCTTCCGCATCGCAGGCGGGCTGCTGCTGTTCTGGATCTCGTTCGAGATGGTGTTCGAGCGCCGCAACGAGCGCAAGCAGGCGACGGCCGAGACCGCAATCACTCTCGACCACATCCGCAACGTTGCCGCCTTCCCGCTCGCCATCCCCCTGATGGCAGGCCCCGGCTCGCTGACCGCGATGATGCTGCTCGCCGGACGCGCCAATGGCGATCTCGCCATGCTCGGCTCGCTGGCGGTCATCTGCGGGCTGGTGATCGCCTCATGCCTCGTGACCTTCCTCATGGCGACGCCGATTGCGCGCCTCCTTGGTGTCACCGGCAATGTCGTTCTGACCCGTCTGCTCGGCGTGATCCTTGCCGCGCTCGCCGTGCAATTCGTCATCGATGGCGTGCGGGCCGTGGTCGGAGGCGGCTAGGACGTGGCCGCCCCCCTTGAAAGGGGCATCACAGTCATGGCCAGGCTTGCCCGTTCATCGGCGCATGTGCCGCTCATCATCGTTCAAAGGCCCATGCCCTGTGCAGGACCGAGCATGAGACGCCGACGCGCCTCACTTCTCCAGGAAGGCCCGGATCGCCCCTTCGGCCTGCTTCATCGAGATGACGCCGTCGAGATGCCCACGCGAGCCCTGGATGGTGATGTGGGAGATGTCGACGCCGCCCTGCTTCATGCCATCGACCGTGCTGGCGATGGTATCCGCAGTGAAGACCAGATCCTTCGGCTGCGTGATCAGCAGCACCGGCGCCTTGATCTTCGACGCGCCATTGGCGAGCGAGGTTCCGCCAGCGGCAAAAAGCTGGTTGGCCTTCACGAGATAGAGGAAATGGTTCGCGTCTGACAGCTTGGCGCGCGCCTCACCGGCATTGTCGAGAATGCTCTGGACCTGGAACCTGTTTCCGAGCGCTTTGGCGGGGTCCTCACCTTCCTTGGCGGGCCTGCGCCCGAAGGTGCCATTGGTCCAGTCACGGTGGTTCGCCTGCAGCGTCACCACTGCCAGCGCCTTGGCGAGGCCGGCATTGGGCGGGGTGCCACCGTAATAGTCGCCCTTGTTCCAGTTGGGATCGACCAGGATCGGCGCCGCCCAGACATCGAGCCAGGCGATRAGCTGCGCATCGGCTTCGGCCGCGCCGATGACCGGCATCGCCTTGGCGACCATCTCCGGATGGCTTGCTGCCCATTCCCAGGTCTGGAGCGCGCCCATGGATGGGCCGGCGACCAGCGCCAGCTTCCTGATACCCAGGCTCTCGACCAGTGCCTTCTGGACATTGACGAAGTCGCCGACCGTGACGATCGGGAAATCGAGCGCGTAGGGCTTCCCGGTATCGGGATTGAGCGAAGCCGGGCCGGTGGTCGTCGTCTTCGGATCGCCGGTGTTGAGGTTCACCAGCGTATCGGAGGACAGGACGAAGTACTTATTGGTGTCGATCGCCTTGCCGGGACCGACAATCGCATCCCAGTAGCCTGGCGCGGCATCCCTTGCGTCGTACTTGCCGGCGGCATGCGAATTGCCCGAGAAGAAATGGCAGATCAGGATCGCATTCGACTTGTCGGCATTGAGCGTGCCGTAGCTCTCCCAGCCGACCTTGACGTTCTTGAGTGTGCGCCCGCCTTGCGTCGTGAAGCTCGGCAGCTCGAACACCTTCTTCTCGACCATCAGGTCCTGTGCCGCTGCCATTCCCGCCACCACCATGCAAGCAGCGCCAAGGGCGCCTGCGATCCAGTTCTTCATGCCGCTTCCCTTCCCAAGGACAGCCGTCACGCGGCCTTGGGAAGCATCAGAGCGGATTTCGGGCAGAAGCGGAAGCGGGAAGCCGAGCGCTCAGACCGTTTCGAGCAGCCCCTTGATCAGGGCTCGACGCGGTGCGATCGAGGAGATCAGGGCGTATTCCTCGAGCGTATGGGCGCCATTGCCGTCGATGCCGAGACCATCCAGCGTCGGCACGCCGAGCGCCGCCGTGAAATTGCCGTCGGAACCACCACCGGTCATCGGGCAGTCCTGAAGATCGAAGCCGACCTTCGCTGCAACGCCACGCGCTGTCTCGAACAACTGCGCGACCGTGCTCGACTTCTCATAGGGCGGCCGATTCATGCCGCCCGTCACCGTGATCTTCACATCGGGATCGCGGGGCGTGAGCCCAAGAATGCGGTTCTCCATCATCTGACCGTCGGCAAGCGTGGTGACGCGCACATCGACGCTGAACCAGGCATGCTGCGGAATCACGTTCGCCGCCGTGCCGCCGCCGATCAAGGCGACCGACGTGGTGATGCCGCGCGCATAGTCCGTCATGCCCTCGATGGCGAGGATCTGATGCGCCGCCTCGCGGATGGCGCTGCGTCCGTCAGCATGGCGTGAGCCTGAATGGGCCGGGCGCCCCTCGAGCCTGACGTCGAAGCGGCCGACACCCTTGCGGGCCGTGACGATGCGGCCACCTTCGCGCGCCGGCTCGGTGACCAGCACCGCCGCCGACTGCCGCCCGATATCCTCGATCACCGAACGGGTGGTCGGCGAGCCGATCTCCTCGTCGGGCGTGAACAGGAAGATCATCGGCCGCTTGGCCGAGCCCGCCTTGGCCACATCCTTGAAGGCTTGCAGGGCGAGCCAGGCACCGCCCTTCATATCATAGACGCCAGGACCATAGAGCCTGTCGCCCTCGATCCGGACAGGCAAATCCTTGGCACTCGTCCCGACCGGGTGGACCGTGTCGAGATGTGACATGACCGAAATGGCCTTCTCGCCATTATCGAGCCCGGCCCTCAGGATCACGCTGTCTCCGAGGCCGTCGCGCCCCGGCAGGCGCTCGACCGCGATCGGCAGGCCTTCGACCTCCTTGGCGACGAGGTCCATCATGCCGTTCACGCCAGGAGCGTGATGGGWGGGGCTTTCCAGCGCGATCCAGACGGACAGGGCTGAGGCGGCGGGATCAGTGTTGCTCATGAGCGCTGCACATACGCCCGTTCCCCCATTGCGCACAAGGATTTCACACGCCGGGGCGGAGATGCCTGCCCCGCATGACAGATCGATCGGAAGGGCCGGGCTGCCCGCCCTCAGCCTTGACAACGGCTGCGCCACGTTAAATAACAACTACGTTATATAACCAATTGGTAATTAAATGACGCCATCCAGCCGGCTCGACACCACCTTCGCCGCCCTGGCCGATCCGACACGGCGGGCGATCCTGGCACGCCTCGCCCTTGGCGAGGCTTCGGTGACCGAGCTGGCCCAGCCCTTCGCTATGAGCCAGCCGGCCATCTCCAAGCATCTCAAGATGCTGGAGCGCGCTGGACTGATTTCGCGCGGACGGGACGCACAACGTCGCCCCTGCCGGCTCGAGCCCCAAGCTCTCGCCGACGCAAATGGCTGGCTCGAAGGCTATCGCCAGTTCTGGGAGACGACCTTCCAGCGCCTCGACCTCCTTCTCGACGAGATGAAGGCCGAGAAAGGCATGAAACCCAAAGGAGAGTGACGATGATGACGACCGCCGATCTGTCCGTCTCGACGCCCAGCGACCGCGAGGTCCTGATGACCCGCCTCTTCAACGCACCGCGCGAGCTGGTCTTCGAGGCCATGAACCGGCCTGAGCTGCTGAAGAGGTGGTTGAGCGGCCCTCCAGGCTGGTCACTGCAGCATTGCGAGGTCGATTTTCGGGTCGGCGGCAGCTTCCGCCACGTCTGGCACGGACCGGACGGCACCGTGATGGGAATGGGCGGGATCTACCGCGAGATCGCGCGCCCTGAGCGTATCGTCCGAACCGAACTGTTCGACCAGGACTGGACCGGGGGCGAGGCCATCGCGACGCTGGTTCTGACGGAGCAGGCGGGCAAGACCGAACTCGCGCTGACCGTACTCTATTCCTCGCGCGAGGCCCGCGACGGCGCGCTCAGGAGCGGCATGAAGGAAGGCGTCGCCGCAAGCTACGGGAAGCTCGACACCCTGTTCGCTGAAAGGCGGCAGGCCGCCTGAGCCATTCCACCTGAGCCGTTTCACCGATCAGTTCCGGAAGCCCTGCACTCGCAGCATTCGGGCGACCGCCCCGCGCTCAGCAAGCAAGAGGAGGAGACGACCATGCAGAAGATCACCCCGTTCCTGTGGTTCGATGGCCAGGCTGAGGAGGCGGCAAAATTCTACACCTCCATCTTCAAGAATTCGAAGCTCGGCGGCGTCTCGCCTATGGCCGCATCCTTCGAGCTCGAAGGCCTGCAATTCACGGCACTCAATGGCGGCCCACGCTTCAAGTTCACGGAAGCGATCTCGCTCTATGTGAACTGCGAAACCCAGGACGAGGTCGATTACTACTGGGACAGGCTCGGAGACGGTGGACAGATCCAGCAATGCGGCTGGCTGAAGGACAGGTTCGGCATCTCCTGGCAGGTCATCCCGTCAGTGCTGCCCAAGCTGTTGAGCAGTCCCGAACAGGAGAAGGCCGGCCGGGCCATGCAGGCGATGATGCAGATGCAGAAGATCGACATCGCCGCGCTTCAGAGGGCCTATGACGGCTAAAGCATCGGCCCGAAAAGTAGATTGCGGTTTTCGGGAAAGCCRATGCAAACACAGAAGCTTAGAACATCGGACCGGATATGATATCCGGTCCGATGTTCTAAGCGGCGCGCAGTCACGGCTAGGCCCGGCGCGCGCGTCAGACGCGCCTGACGTTCTAGAAGGTCGGGAAGCTCCGCGCTCAAGTCCGTTCCTCAGCTTGCGCGACAGCGCAGCTTCAGCCCACTCGTTATTGCGGGTGCCCGATAGACGGTCCTTCGCGCCTGGACGGCGGTCGGGTCTGACTGCTCGAGCGCGAATAAATGCAATCTCGCACCGAGATTCGCGATCTAAGTCATCGAATGCCGCTTGCCGCTCTTGGCAATGATGGAGGGAGAGCCGCCCCGTCCTTCGGATACCAACAAAAAGGCCGCTCCGAACGGTCGGGAGCGACCTTCTGATCCTGAGGAGATTGCGATCCGCAAAGCGGTTCGCCCTCGCTTGCCCTAGAACGGGATATCGTCGTCCAGGTGGGTGCTCGACGAACGCCCGCCGCCGCCGCTGGACATAGCCGGCTGGCGCGAGCCGCCACCGCTGCCCATCGGGCTCGAACGCCCGAAGGAACCGCCGCCGCCCGAACGGTCCTCGACCGAACCGCCGCCCTCGCCATACTCGTCCGATCCGCCCTGCCCGCGGCTGTCGAGAATGGTGAGTTCGCCGCGGAAGCGCTGCAGCACGATTTCGGTCGTGTACTTCTCGACGCCGGACTGATCCTGCCACTTGCGCGTCTGGAGCTGGCCCTCGATGTAAACCTTCGAGCCCTTCTTCAGATACTGCTCCGCGACCTTGGCGAGATTCTCGTTGAAGATCACCACCGAGTGCCACTCGGTCTTTTCCTTGCGCTCACCGGACTGCTTGTCGCGCCAGGTCTCGGACGTGGCGATGCGCAGATTGACGACCGGCTCGCCGCTGCCGAGCCGGCGCACCTCGGGGTCGCGCCCGAGATTACCGACCAGAATGACCTTGTTGACGCTACCAGCCATGAGAGGCTCCATTTCCTGCGCACATCTGCAAATCCGATCGACGACCGGAGCCGGACCCTAGCGCCCGCAGACGTCACTATCAACAATGTTCTTGCTTTGTTCAAGCTCGTTTTGCAGAGTTGTCCCCTGTCTTCATCAGGATTCGCGAGGCAGCCGCCGGAGGTCGGACGAGCCTCGGCGGACGGCGGCACCGATCGCCAAACCGGACGCCCTACTCCTGACGCGAATTGTCAGGAGAAAGACAGCAGCCTATCCCGCTGCATGATATTCATGCCTGCCAGACCGCCGTGAGGCTGGCATGGCCGGGCATTTGCCCTATCTCTACGCCTTACCCGAACGGACGCCCCGATGGCCCGCAAGACCTCTTTGGCTGAACAAGCCGCCACGCTTGAGGACATGTTCGACCGCAACCGCGCGGCCGATCCGAATGCACGCGTGATTTCCGTGCGCGGCGCGCGCGAGCACAATCTCAAGAATGTCGACCTGGCGATTCCGCGCGACAAGCTCGTGGTCTTCACCGGCCTTTCAGGCTCGGGCAAATCCTCGCTCGCCTTCGACACGATCTACGCCGAGGGCCAGCGCCGCTATGTCGAGTCCCTCTCGGCCTATGCCCGCCAGTTCCTCGAGATGATGCAGAAGCCCGATGTCGACCAGATCGACGGGCTCTCGCCGGCCATCTCGATCGAGCAGAAGACGACCTCGAAGAACCCGCGCTCGACAGTCGGCACCGTCACCGAGATCCACGACTACATGCGCCTGCTCTGGGCACGTGCCGGCATCCCCTACTCGCCGGCGACGGGCCTGCCGATCGAGAGCCAGACGGTCAGCCAGATGGTCGACCGGCTGCTGGAGTTGCCGGAGAAGACGCGCGGCTATCTGCTGGCGCCCGTGGTGCGCGGTCGCAAGGGCGAATACCGCAAGGAACTGGCCGACTGGCTGAAGCGCGGCTTCCAGCGCGTCAAGATCGACGGCCAGTTCTACGAGATCCCGGACGCTCCCGCCCTCGACAAGAAGTTCAAGCACGACATCGACGTGGTGGTCGACCGCATCGTCATACGCCCCGACCTCGCCGCACGCCTGTCCGACTCGCTGGAACAGGCTCTGGAGCTCGCCGAGGGTATCGCGGTCTTCGAATATGCCGACGAGAAGGAGGAGAGCGGCGAGGCCAGGCGCATCACCTTCTCCTCGAAATTCGCCTGCCCCGTCTCCGGCTTCACCATCCCCGAGATCGAGCCCAGGCTCTTTTCATTCAACAACCCGTTCGGCGCCTGCCCGACCTGCGATGGTCTCGGCCACGAGATGCGCATCGATGCCAATCTGATCGTGCCCGACAATTCCATCTCACTGAAGAAGGGGGCGATCGCGCCCTGGGCCAAGTCGACCTCGCCCTATTACGGCCAGACAGTGGACGCGCTCGCCAAGCATTTCGGCTTCTCGATGACCAAGCCCTGGTCCGAGCTGCCGAAGCAGGCGCACGATGCCATCCTGTTCGGCACCGGCACCGAGCCGGTGCGGTTCGCCTATAATGACGGCCTGCGCGCCTATGAGGTGAAGAAGCCCTTCGAGGGCGTCATCACAAACATGGAGCGGCGCTGGAAGGAGACGGAGTCCGACTGGGCGCGTGAGGAAATCGGCCGCTTCATGTCCGAGACGCCCTGCGCCGCCTGCAACGGTTTTCGCCTGAAGCCCGAGGCGCTGGCGGTGAAGATCGCCGGTAGTCATATCGGCGAGATTTCCCGCCTCTCGGTTCGCGATGCGCTGGCCTGGGTCTCCGATCTGCCGCGCCATCTCACGCCGAAGCAGACCGAGATCGCGACGCGCATCCTCAAGGAGATCCGCGACCGCCTGACCTTCCTGCTCGACGTCGGGCTGGAATATCTGACGCTGGCGCGCGGCTCCGGCACGCTCTCGGGCGGCGAGAGCCAGCGTATCCGCCTCGCCTCGCAGATCGGCTCGGGCCTCACCGGCGTCCTCTATGTGCTGGACGAGCCCTCGATCGGCCTGCACCAACGCGACAATGAGCGCCTGCTCGGGACGCTGCGGCGCCTGCGCGACCTCGGCAATACCGTGATCGTCGTCGAGCATGACGAGGACGCGATCCTGACCGCCGACTACGTCGTCGATGTCGGCCCCGGAGCCGGCATCCATGGCGGCGAGATCGTCTCGAAGGGCACGCCGGAGCAGATCCTGGCCGACCCGAACTCGCTGACCGGCCGCTACCTCACGGGCGAGCTCTCGGTGCCGGTGCCGGCCAAGCGCCGCAAACCGCAGAAGGGGCGTTCGCTCAAGATCGTCGGCGCCAGGGGCAACAACCTCAAGGACGTCTCCGTCGAGATCCCGCTCGGGCTCTTCACCTGCATCACCGGCGTCTCCGGCGGCGGCAAGTCGACGCTGGTCATCGACACGCTCTACAAGGCCGTCGCCCGCAAGCTCAACGGCTCGATCGAGCATCCCGCCCAGCATGATCGCATCGAGGGCATGGAGCATCTCGACAAGGTCATCGACATCGACCAGTCGCCGATCGGCCGCACCCCGCGCTCCAATCCCGCGACCTATACCGGCGCCTTCACGCCGATGCGCGAATGGTTCGCCGGCCTGCCCGAGGCGAAGGCGCGCGGCTATCAGCCGGGGCGCTTCTCCTTCAACGTCAAGGGCGGGCGCTGCGAAGCCTGCCAGGGCGACGGCGTCATCAAAATCGAGATGCATTTCCTGCCCGACGTCTACGTCACCTGCGATGTCTGCAAGGGCAAGCGTTACGACCGTGAAACGCTCGAGGTGAAATACCGCGAGCGCTCGATCGCGGATGTGCTCGACATGACCGTCGAGGAGGCGAAGGACCTGTTCAAGGCCGTGCCCTCGATCCGCGACAAGATGGAAACGCTCTCCCGCGTCGGCCTCGGCTATGTCCATGTCGGCCAGCAGGCGACCACGCTGTCCGGCGGCGAAGCCCAGCGCGTGAAACTGTCGAAGGAACTCTCGAAGCGTGCCACCGGCCGCACGCTCTACATCCTGGACGAGCCGACGACCGGCCTGCATTTCCACGATGTCGCCAAGCTCATGGAAGTGCTGCATGAGCTGGTCGAGCAGGGCAATACGGTGGTGGTGATCGAGCACAATCTCGAGGTCATCAAGACCTCCGACTGGATCATCGACATGGGTCCGGAAGGTGGCGATGGCGGCGGCGAGGTCGTGGCTCAGGGCACGCCGGAGGATGTCGTCAAGGTCAGCCGCAGCCATACCGCCCGGTTCCTCAAGGAGGTGCTGGAGCGCCGACCGCTGAAGAAGCCCGCCAAGGCCCCCGCACAAGCGGCGGAATAGGTGTCGAGGAAACGCCGGCTGGCGCCTTGATTCGCGTGAAATTGCACGACCGGCCATGTGCCTGCCGGTGAATTCCGGTCGTTCCAATCATCGAGCGCGGATGCGGCCCCTCCGCTCTGCGTACGGCCCGCGGGACGTAAGGCCCGAAGCTGACGCACCGAGGCGCACAGCCACGTCTCGCAGTCAGGTCTCACAGTCAGGGTAGACCGGCGCCAGTGTGTCCGTAGCCTGCGACGGCAACTTCGCGGAGCGCCGCTTCTTCCTCAACGTTACGCATCTCGCGACATTCCGCCGACTTTCGCCCCGCCGGGCGATGCCGAAAGCAGCCGCGGGCGCGTGCCGCTGCGCCGCAAGGTCGCACGCGCTTTCCGCCGCCTTGTTTACGCCTCGTTAGGCTTCAGGTTCCATCCCTTGAGAACACAAAAGGAGATGAAGCAATGATGAGACTGGCGATCCCGGCGACCTTCGTATTCCTCGCGGTTTCGACCGGAGCAATGGCGAATCCGGCCAAGCCGCTCGGTCAGTTCAAGAACTGGAATGCCTCGTCCTATGCGAGCGGTAATAGCCAACGTTGCTATATCTCCAGCAACCCAATCGCTGAGAAACCTGCCGAGCTTCGCCATGGCGACGTGTATTTCTTCGTCCAGAGCGGCGAGAGCGCTGGCCGCACGGAGTCGAGTTTCCAGACCGGGTACGACTTCGCCAAGGATTCGACCGTCGAGGTCACGATCGGCGAGGAGCGCTTCCGCATGCTGACCGCCGGCCGCAATGCCTGGCTCCAGCGCGTCGAACGCGAGGGCGAGCTGTTCGCGGCGATGAAGGCTGGCGACGAGATGGTGCTCGCAGCGCGCTCGGCCCGCGGCAATGAGACCAGCTACACCTTCTCGCTGGACGGCGTGACCGCCGCCTCGCGGCAACTGCAGCAATGCAGCTGATGGCGGCAGCCGACGCTCACGGCAGCGAGCCCATCAGGCAGCGCGTCTCGGCGCCGGACCGACATAGGTTGACTGCGGGCGAATGAGCCGACCGCCGGCAACCTGCTCCTGGGCATGGGCGATCCAGCCGATCGTCCGTCCCATTGCGAAGACGCAGGTGAAACTGTCGGGCGGGAATGCGAGCGCTTCGAGCAGGAGGGCGGTGTAGAATTCGACATTCGTCTGCAATGCGCGGTTCGGCTTCCGCTCACGAAGAATAGCCAAGGCGGCCTGCTCGACCGCCTCCGCGTAAGCGAGGCGGCCGGAATCCGTATCGAGCTGGCGTATCGCGCGCTTCAATGCGTCGGCACGTGGGTCACGCACGCGATAGACGCGGTGACCGAACCCCATCAGGCGATCACCGCGCTGCAACGCGGCTTCCAGCCAGGCTCGTGCGTTGCCCACCTCGCCGATCTGGTCGAGCATGTCGATCACCGGCCCGGGCGCTCCCCCATGCAGCGGGCCCTTCAGCGCACTCAGCCCGGCCAGCACGGCCGACCCCAGTCCTGCCTGCGTCGACGCGACGACACGGGCGGCGAAGGTCGAGGCATTCAGCCCATGATCGCAAACCGTGACGAGATAAGTATCCAATGCCGCGGCCTGCGCCGGGCTGGCTGCCTCGCCGCGCATCATCCGCAGGATATCGGCCGAGTGGCCCAACCGCCCATCGGGCATGATCGGTGCGAGCCCGCGCTGCAGCCGTATGATCGCCGGCGTGAAGACGGCCGGTGCCGCCAGGAGGCGCAAGGCGGTCGCAGCATCATCGCCATCGGCCAACCGCGCCATCAGCGCGCGAAGCGCTTCGACCGGAGCTCGCCGGACAAGCGTCTCATCGAGACTGGCCACCTCGCCGAACACATCCACCCTGCCCTGGCCGAGCGCAGCTTCGAAGGCATCACCGGGCGGCAATGCGTCGAAGAAGCCAGTCAGCATCAACTGCGCCGCCTCGGCGAACGTCACGCGGCCGGCAAGGTCGTCGAGACGATGCCCCCGGATGACCAGCTGGCCAGCTGCCCCGTCCACATCCGACAGGACCGTCTGTGCTGCAACGACATTTTCCAACCCATCCGACATCAGGCACTCCCTTGAAGAACTGCCTTGAGGATCGGTTCGGACCGAACTAGAATCAATCTTGAACAATAAAATCAATATATGGCAATGAGCGACTGGTTGACCGCGCAGGAGGTGATGACGCGTCTGCAGCTGAAGCCGCAGACGCTCTATGCCTATGTGAGCCGGGGGCGGATCGAAGCACGGGCGGATACCGGCGACCCGCGGCGCAGCCTCTACCGCGCTGCCGATGTCGCGCGGCTGGAATACCGGAAGTCACGAGGGCGACGAAACGCGGCGATTGCCGAGGACGCCATCGCCTGGGGCGAGCCGGTGCTGGCATCGAGCATCACGACGATCGCGCATGGGCGGCTGTGGTATCGCGGCCAGGATGCCGAAGCGCTGGCCCGGGCCGCCCGTCTCGAGGATATCGCCCGCCTGCTCTGGGCCTGCGGCGACGCGCGCTTTCCGCCCCAGTTCAATATCGTCGGCCCGGGAACCGGCAATCAGCGGATGTTCGCGATGATCGCGGCACGCGCCGCAGCAGACCCGGTAATCGGCAGCCGGACCCCGAAGGCCTTGTATTTCGAAGCAGCCTCGGTGCTGGACGCACTCGTCGATGCGGTTGCCGGCCGTCCCGGCGAAGGCCCCATTCATGACCGCATCGCGCGCGCCTGGGGTTGCGACCCGACGGGTGCCGATTTCATTCGTACCTGCCTCGTCCTGCTGGCGGACCATGAGCTGAACGCATCGACCTTCGCGGTCCGCGTCACCGCCTCGACACGGGCCTCGCTGGCTGCCTGCGTCCTGGCAGGGCTGTCCGCGCTGTCAGGCCCCTTGCACGGCGGCATGTCGGCCCGGGTTCGCGCCTTCTTCGGCGAAGCGCGGCGGGAGGGTGTCGAGGCCGCGGTCCAATCGCGGCTGGCGCTCGGGACGCCGGTACCGGGGTTCGGGCACCCGCTCTATCCCGAAGGGGATCCCCGGGCGCGGGGGCTGCTGTCGGCCTTCGCTCTTCCCGCCGAATACCAGGAGATTCGTCGCGTCACGGAAGCGATCACCGGCGACGTTCCGAACATAGACTTTGCCTTGACGGCCCTGGCTTCCACACTGGGCCTGCCGCAGGACGCCCCCTTTCAGATTTTCGCTGCGGCACGGTGCACCGGCTGGATCGCCCATGCCCTGGAGCAATTTCAGACTGGCCGCCTCATCCGGCCGCGAGCGCGCTATGTCGGGGTGGCGCCGGGCTCGGCGTGACCCGAAACGGAGGTGCCCGCTAGAGCACACCGTGCCGTTCGAAAACCGAGCGCAAGCTCGCGCCGGCGAGAAGCTCCTCGCGCGTCGTGTCCTCCGCCTCGATCTTGGCAAGGGCGAGCTTCACCACCTCCTCGGCAATGCGCTGCGGCACGACCACCACGCCATCGGCATCACCGAAGATAAAGTCGCCCGGCTCGACCCTTGCTCCGCCGACTTCGACGGCCTCGTCGACCGCCATCATCTCAGCCCGCCCCCTGGTGTCGAGCGGGCCGATGCCGCCATGGAAGAGCGGGAAGCCGAGCTCGCGGATGCGGCGCACGTCGCGAACCAGCCCGTCGGTCAGGCAGCCGGCGGCGCCGCGCACCATCGAGGCCGTGGTCAGGAGCTCGCCCCAGGGCGCGATCCGGTCGGTCGGCCCGTCGCAGGCCAGCACGGCAATCTCGCCGGGTTTCAGGCTGTCGATCAGATCCATCTCGAGCGCGTAGGGATTATGGCCCTCGGCAAGGTGATAGCGCTTCATGTAGAGCCCCGTCCGGGCGAAGCCGCAGAGCATCGTCGCGTCGTCGAGCGGCCGCACGAACGGCTTCACCGCCTGGTTGGGAAAGCCGAGCTGATCGAGCACATCGGAAAGGACAGCGGAGTAGAGCCTGCCCTTCAAGGTTTCCAGATCAGGCAGGGCGGTCAAGGCTGACATCGCGATCTCCTCATGCGGTGCCAGCTTCCGTCCGCCATTCCGGTGCGTCAAGCCGCTCGGAGTTCTGCTCGTGGAACAGGGCGGGTTCCATTCGACAGAAAATCGCTCTGGCGGATCTATAGCTGCGACTGGATCGGCAAGAGGCCRACGATGAACGCCAGCGCGCGGCGGGACGGGCTTGCATCCGGCTCATGTCCGAGACGCCGCGGCTTGCCGTCGCGCTTGCCGTTCCAGTGCAGGCCGCCATCCTCGAGCGAGAGCTCGTAACTGACTTCAGGCGCCGTATCAGCCCTGAAGAGCTGCCGCATCTCGGCCACCAGTGCGGGTTGTTCGAACAGCACCCCCATCTCGGTGTTCAGCGAGGCCGAGCGCGGGTCAAAATTGAACGAGCCGATGAAGCCGGTCTTCCGATCGACCGTGAATGCCTTTGTGTGGAGGCTGGCGCCGCTCGAGCCGAATACGGAGATCTGCTGCCGGCTCGCATAGCGCTRCAGCTCGTAGAGACGCACGCCTCCTTTCAACAGACGCTCGCGGTACTGGGCATAGGCCCCGTGGACTGCAGCGACATCCGTCGCCGCCAGCGAGTTGGTCAGGATCGCGACATCGACCCCCCTTGCGACCAGACCGCTCAACTGCGCCGTCCCGTCGCTGCCGGGAATGAAATAGGGAGACGTGATCTCGAGCACATCCCGGCTGGCGGCGATGCTGGGCATGAGCGCGCCCAGCAACCAGTTCTCCCGCTTGCCGCCGAAAGCCTTCTCGGGTGGATCCGAAATGATCTTGGCCTCGCGTGCCCAGTGGATCTTCTCGGAGAGATTGAGCGTGTCCGTCAGCGACATGCGCTCGCGSACACGCTCGATATAGGGACGCGCGCGAGCGCTCTTGAGCAGCTTCGCGAGTGCGTTGCGCAAGCGCGCCAGCTTCGGTTGCCGCCAGGTCACCAGGGCATCGATCGGGATCACCACGTCGCTGTTCCAGAAGGCGTCGAAGACAGCTTCCGTCTGCTTCACCGCGGCTCCGACGAGCAGAACGTCGAGGTCTTGGAAGTTGGAGGATTTGGCAGCGGCGAAATATTCATTGCCGATGTTGCGGCCACCGACGATTGCCAGCCGACCATCGCTGATCCAGGCCTTGTTGTGCATCCGCCGCGTCACGGAGACCGCGCGCAGCACCATCTCGATGCCGCGCCGCAAGCCACCGCGCCGAGCCCGGCTCGGATTGAACAGTCTGACCGAGATGTTGGGATGCCCATCGAGCGAGAGATAGGCACCGTCCAGCCCGCGGGTGTTGATGTCGTCGATCAGCAGCCTCACCCGCACGCCACGATCGGCGGCAGCCAACAATTCGTGGGCGAGAAGCAGTCCGGTCAGATCGTTCTTCCAGACATAGTACATAAGGTCGAGGCTGCGCCCGGCACTGCGGGCCGCAACCGCCCTCGCCGCAAAAGCGTCGAGATTTTCAGAGAGCAGCAGGAGGCCGGTTTCGTTCTCGCGCCCGGCGACGAGCTGCCAGAGGATCCTGTCCAGCAGCGTCTCGTCATCGGCGACGGCCAGGGCGCTGGACGGCGGCCCCTTCGCACGCCGGGCGAAATGGCCATAGGAATAGGTTGCGATGGCCGATGCCAGGGCGAGCAGGCCAGCGAATGCAACGATGATCAGGAGCAAGTGCATCATGGTCGAGGAGAGGCCGGGTCGTCGCAGCGAGGAGCCACTAGGGCACTCGCGGCGAAGGTTGGATCCATCTCTCCTCTGCTAGATCTGGACGACAGATGAACGACCGCTTGCCGGACACAGTATCGAGAACAGCCCGGGACAGGTTGAACAGACTGCATTACGAATCGTTCTGTTACAAACAAACCTCTGCCCATCACCCTTCCGCCTAACGCCTCAGGAAACCGTTGTTCATGTTCCGGAAACGTCGGCTCCCGCGGGGGCTCAAATCCCTCGGACCGCTGATGGCCACGGCTTTGCGGCAACAGCGCAAATCCTATTCCAACGGCGATCACCGCGCGAGCCGCGGCAACACGCTGGTCGCCTCCTATAACATCCACAAATGTGTGGGCCGCGACCGGCGTTTCAATCCTTGGCGCACGATGAACGTCATCAAGGAGATCGATGCGGATGTGATCGCGCTGCAGGAAGTCGATCAACGCTTCGGAGAGCGCCTGGGACTGCTCGACCTTCACGCGCTGGAGCGTGAATGCGGGCTCACGGCCGTGCCGCTCCGGGCCACCCGCAACGGGCATGGCTGGCATGGCAATCTGGTGCTGTTCCGAGACGGCGTGGTCGACAGGGTCGAGCAACTCGTGCTGCCGGGTGCCGAGCCTCGCGGCGGCCTGGTCGTCGACCTGACATTGCGCGCCGGTCCGGTACGGATCATTGCCGTGCATCTTGGCCTGCTGCACCGCTCGCGGACGCGCCAGGTCCGGAGCATCCTCGCAGCCTCGGAGCCTCCCGACGGCCGCCCGGTCGTGGTGATGGGCGATTTCAACGAGTGGCGGATCGGCAGGCACTCGTCCCTGCAGGAGCTTCATCCGGATTTTGGACCGCTCGACGGTGCCGTGGCGAGTTTCCCGACGCGCTTTCCGGTCTGGTCGCTCGATCGCATCATCGCCAACCCGCATGATCTGGTTTCGCTCATCGAGGTTCACGACAGCCCTCTCGCCCAGATCGCCTCCGATCATCTGCCGATCAAGGCCGCGCTCAGCCTCGGACAGGCGGCTCGCCCCGAGCGTTCCCCCTCCCCGGGCGTGGTGACGGCTGGCCGGATAGAGCACGCCGCCCAGAGGCAGGGCGTGAAGAGCCCCGTTTGAAGAACGGCTCCGGGGGCTCGCCCGTGACGCCCCGCCCCCTGGACTGAGCAACCATCATCAGCAAGAATCGCCTGTACCGCTGGGTAAGCACCCCCGCCATGCATCCGGGCGCGCCGCCTGCGGTGGCATCATCCGAGATCTGACGCTAGCTTGCACAACAATCGATCGCTTAGCCCGTCACGCGGTTGGCACCATGCAAGGGGCGAGAGGACTTCATGACTGCGACAGCCACCGAGCCGGCAGCGTTGATCGAGGATGCGGTTGAACTGCGGACGCATATCGGCCCGGTCAACCCGATCGCCGACAGCAAGGTGCTGAAGCATCTTGATCAGTTCTGCCGCGACTTTATCGCGCTCTCGCCCTTCCTTGTCATCGCCAGCGGTGACGGTGCAGGTGGTGCCGATGCCAGCCCGCGCGGCGATGCACCCGGCTTCGTCAGGGTCCTAGACGACAGGACATTGCTGATCCCGGACCGGCGTGGCAACAACCGGGTCGACACCTTTGGCAACATCCTCGCGTCGCCCGGCATCGGCCTGATCTTCATGGTGCCCGGCATCAACGAGACCCTGCGGGTGAACGGCCGTGCCAGAGTCACACGCGAGCAGGGCCTGCTGGAACCCTCGACCGTCCAGGAACGCACCCCGGTCACCGGCATGCTGGTCGAGATCGACGAAGCCTATTTCCATTGCGGCAAGGCGTTGATCCGCTCGAAGCTCTGGGACCCCGCGACGCAGGTTCCGCGGCACAGCTTCCCTTCGCTCGGCCGCATCGTGGCTGAACAGACCAAGGCGATCGGAGTGGCGGAAGCCGAAGCGAATCTCGCGGAGGGTTACAAATCGCGACTTTATTAGAGTTCAAGCTGCAGGATGCTTAGGGACAGGCGCCGCTTGATCGTCAAAGTTCGCTCGGCCCTGTTCGCCTGCCTGGTCGGGATCTGCTCGCCTGTCATTCCGGCGAGGTCCGAAGTCGCTGGCCCAGATTTCTGGGCCGTCACCGGCATTGCCGGACATGATGTCCTCGCCCTGCGCGCGGCGCCGAAGCCGTCAGCCGCCAGAACGGGGGTGGTTCCGTCCGACGGCCGGCGGCTGCAGAATCTTGGCTGCACCGGCGTGCCATCTCTGGCGGAATGCCAGCGAATGAGCCCGAAGCAGCAACGGGTGGCTCGGGCGGGGCGATGGTGCAAAGTCCGGTACAACGGCCGCACGGGTTGGGTCCGGGGGAAATTTCTGCGCGAGGCGGCGGTTAAGGCAACGGCCGGGGCTTGCGGTTTTCGGGAAAGCCGCTGCAAACACAGAAAGTTAGATCATCGGACCGGATACGAGATCCGGCCCGATGATAGGGACCGCTCGGCCACCGCCTTGAATGAAGCGGCCGAAGCTGCCGGGCGGGCGCCAAGGGGCACACCACCCGGCGTAGCCGACGTCAGCTGCGCTGCGAGTCGAGCTGCTCCTGGTACTTCTCAACCTCCTGCGCCTTCGTGTAGCTCTCGATCAGGAGCCGATAGGGCGGGAAGATCCTCGTGTAGACCTCCGCCCATTGCTGGGCGTCGTCGCGATTCCAGGTCTTTTGGAGCTCCGAGGCTACCGCCGCGGTGTCCATCGGCACGACGCCGGCCTGGACGACACGAGCAAGCGTGATCTCCTGCGCCATCTTCGAATAGGTGCCGGACGCGTCGATGACCGCGAAGACCTTGTACCCGTCGGCAACCGCGCTGATGCTCGGGAAGGCCATGCACACGCTGGTGATCGTGCCGGCGATGATCAGCGTCTTGCGCCCGGTCGCTTTCACCGCAGCGACGAAGTCCGGATTGTCCCAGGCATTGATCTCGCCACGACGCGCAACATAGGTCGCATGCGGGGCATTCTGGTGGATCTCCGGTATCAGCGGACCGTTTGGCCCCTGCGGCACCGACGCCGTCGTGATCACCGGCATCTTGCTCAGAGTTGCCATCTTGGCCAACGCGGCTGCATGGGCGCGCAGCGTCGTCATCGGCATGTCTGCGACGGTCTGGAACAGCCCGCTCTGATGGTCGATCAGCAGCATCACGGCATCGTCGGGATCGATGACCGGCCGTTGGCCGTTGAAGTTCGCGATATTCGCAAAGGTGCTCATGGCTATCCTCATGTGATCTGGATTGATGCGGTTGCGAGGCCGGTCACTTCGACGCCTTCACCGCGCTGTAGCTGGAAATCAGATTGCGATAGTCGGGGATGTGGTTGGAGAAGAGCGCCCCCAGGCCTTCGACATCGTTGCGCCAGTCGCGATGCAGCTCGCAGGCGACACCGAACCAGGTCGTCAGCTGCGCCCCGGCTTCCGACATCCGATCCCAGGCCGAGTGCCGGGTGATCTCGTTGAAGGTGCCTGAGGCGTCGGTCACAACGAAGACCTCGTAGCCCTCGGCCAACGCGGAAAGCGCCGGAAATGCCACGCAAACCTCGGTCACCACGCCCGCAATGATCAGTTGCTTGCGCCCGGTCGCCTTGACCGCCTTGACGAAATCCTCGTTGTCCCAGGCGTTGATCTGGCCCGGGCGAGGGATAAAGGGAGCCGAGGGGAAGATCTCCTTCAGCTCCGGAACCAGAGGTCCGTTCGGCCCATCCTCGAAGCTCGTCGTCAGGATGGTGGGCAGCTTGAAGTATTTGGCGAGGTCGGCGAGCGCCAGGACATTGTTCTTGAACTGATCGGGGCCGATATCGCGAACGAGCGACAGCAGGCCGGCCTGATGGTCGACAAGCAACACCGCAGCATTGTCCTTGTCCAGGCGCGTATAGGGCTTGGTCATTGTCATGATCCTTGCTGGTCTTGTGGTTCCGCTATTGGGCGGCGATGGCGCCGCCCCTCCAGGAATGGCCCCGGCGCGGACATCCGGAGCCTCCTGTCCTCAGCGCCCGTCCGCCGCCTGCGGGATGGCGCCGAACCGGCCGCTCTGGAAATCGATCATCGCCTGACGGATCTCCTCGGCCGTGTTCATGACGAAGGGGCCATGCATGACGACCGGCTCGTCGATCGGCGCGCCGCTGACGATCAGCACCGCGGCATCGCTGTCGGCCTCCAGGGTCACCTCGCCGCCCAGACGGTCGAACAGGATGAACTGTGCTTCCCGCGCCTTGTCCGCGCCATTGATCAGGATGTTGCCGCGCAGGACGACGACGCCGAGAGTGTGGCCTTCCGGAAGGACGAGCGAAGTTGCCCCGTCACGCAGCAGCTGCAGGTCCCAGATATTCATGGGCGTGAACGTATGCGCCGGCCCGACATGTCCCTGGTAATTGCCCGCGATCACCCTGAGCGTACCCGCCCCATCGGGCAGCTTGACTGCAGGGATCTCCTTGTCGAGCAGCGTCTGGTAGCCGGGAGCTGCGCTCTTGTCCTTGGCCGGGAGGTTGACCCAGAGCTGAACCATCTCGAGCGTGCCACCCTTGCGGGTGAAGGCTTCCGAGTGGAACTCCTCATGCAGGATTCCTGACGCAGCCGTCATCCACTGCACGTCGCCAGGGCCAATCAGACCGCCCTTGCCGGTTGAATCGCGATGCTCGACCTCCCCCTGATAGACGATGGTCACCGTCTCGAAGCCCCGATGCGGGTGCGTGCCGACACCACGGGGCCGAGCGGTCGGCGCGAACTGTGCCGGCCCTGCATAGTCGAGCAGCAGGAACGGGCTGACATGCTCGCCCTGACCGGCATGCGAGAACATCGAGCGGACGGGAAAGCCATCCCCGATCCAATGGGGATGCGGGCTGCTGAAGACCCCGAGAACCTTTCTCATTGCGTTTCTCCTTGGGAGCGTTGCAAAGGCGTTGCGTTGGCCAGGAGAATATGAATGAGACAAAATAGCCGGTAGACGGCATTATCTCGCCAATGTGTCCTATCAGCAGGACAATGGAGCATCCGATGCAGGACCTGAACGATCTCTATTTCTTCGCTCAGGTCGTCGACCATCAGGGTTTCGCCGCGGCAGCCCGGGCGCTGGGAATGCCGCGTTCGCGGCTGAGCCGCCGGCTGGCGCTGCTTGAGGAGCGACTGGGCGTGCGTCTCGTGCAGCGCTCGACGCGCCGCTTCGCCGTCACCGAGATCGGCCGCGAGTATTATCGCCATTGCGTCGCGATGCTGGTCGAGGTCGACGCAGGCCAGGAAGCGATAGAGCGGGCCCGGGCCGCACCTCAGGGCATCGTGCGCGTCGCCTGCCCGTCAGCCGTGCTCTATTTTCAGATCGGCGGCATGGTCGCCCGCTTCCTCGCCGCCTGGCCCAAGGTCGAGGTGCAACTGGAAAGCACCAATCGGCGCGTCGACGTCATTCGCGAAGGCTTCGACATCGCCATCCGGGTTCGTTTCCCGCCACTGGAGGAAAGCGACCTGGTGATGAAGGTTCTGGCTGAGAGCACCCAGCGGCTGGTCGCCGCGCCCCGCGTGCTGAAAGACCTCGCACGGCCTCTTGTTCCCGCCGACCTTAGCGCATTGCCTAGCCTGTCCTGGGGAGATCCGCATCAAGAGCATGAATGGCGCCTCAGCGGGCCCAGCGGCGCCACGGCGATCATCCGCCACACCCCTCGGCTGGTCACTGAGGACATGGTTGCGCTGCGGCTTGCCGCGCTCGAGGGCGTTGGCGTCGTCCAACTCCCGACCATGGTGGTCCAGGACGACCTGCAAGCGGGAACGTTGGTCGAGGTCCTGCCGCACTGGACGCCGCGGGCCGGCATCATTCACGCCGTTTTTCCGTCGCGACGCGGTCTCCTGCCATCCGTCCGTGCCCTGCTTGATGTCCTGGCCGCCGAATACGCGGTGCTTGACCGGGCCGAGAAGGAGGCCTTCGCCGTCACGGGCCGGCTGTGATCCCGCAACGCCCAGATCGGATCAATTCGCCAAGGGTCGCTCGATCACCGCACGCAGCAACAGATAGAGCACCATTGCGTTCAGCAGGTGCCAGAGCCAATGCGTGCCGAAGGGGACGCTCTGGCACAGAACCTGGTCCAGCGTGCGCAAGCTGAGCGACAGCGCAAAGACCAAACCGGCGAGGCCGAGCAGACGTGCCGCCGCACCGCCGTCACCGCGCATCCGCACCGCGAACGCGACCCCAAACAGCGCCAGCACGAAGGAGGCATATCCGCCGGAGCCGCGCATGCCGGGCGGCAGCAGCGCGCCGAGCCCCGACACGAGCAGGAAGGACGCAAGCAGGAAGAACAGTGTACCGCCGGCCGCGACCGCTGGCCGCGCCCCCATGAAACGGACGAGAGCCAACCCGAAATAGGAGAACGCGAAGAACTGGATCGGAAGCACATCGGCCAGCAGCGTCCAGCGTTGCGGCATGGTGTGGAACAGGAACGAGCCGATACCGATCATGACGACGAGAGCAATCAGCGCGGCAGCTGGCCAGTCGCGCCGACCCGAGCGCCGATAGAGCAGAAGGCCCGCGATCGCGGCCAGGATGAAGGCGCCATTGCTGAGCGCGTTCATCGGCTCTGCCCAGAAGGCCTGGCTGGCGCGTTCGCAGTAGCCAAAGGACATGATCGCTTCTGACGGCAACAGCAGCTTCTCCAGCGTCAGCCCAGCTTGCCACAGCGCCCCGCGACGGCGACGCAAGCGCGACATTGCGGCGCAACATAAACCTTGACGCAAAAGCGTGACGACCGCGGAAAACCGGCCCGTTCCGGGCTTTTCCGATTCGAGTCAGGCGCGCATGGCAAACCACTGCATATCGCCCAATTGCGCGCCACACCGGAATCGACTCGTCGGTGGCGAACCGAAACGGCCTACAATTTAGGCATTCGACGGTGCTTGGTTAATAGTTTCCTACGCAACAGACGCGGGGCGTGGCAAAAATGTAAAGGGCTGGTTAAATCGCCATGCGCCAATCGCATAACGGAACTGATATCCTGCCCCTCCAATTAGCAGCCAGCCTCCCTTATATGCAGTGCACAACGAATTCATCGTTGTCGGGCCAGAAATGACCCGGCACCCAGGAGCCAAACCAATGTTCGTCACCATGATTGCTGCTAAAATCCGCGCCTATCTTCGCTATCGCGAAACCGTCCGTGAACTCTCGCGTCTGACCGACCGTGAGCTGGACGATCTCGGCCTGTCCCGTTCGGAAATCCAGTACGTCGCCCGTTCGCACGCTGCCTGATTACTGTCCGCGCCTACCGAGATCATAGTTTCTCCTGGACCTGCGTCCTCCCCGCGGTCCGGTCGAAGAGCGAATGCCCGCCTCCTCCCAGGCGGGCATTTTGCGTTTCAGGGCTGCGTCACTGACGCCTCTCTCTTGACCTTCGGCCCGCCTGCGGACACATCGCAGGCATGAGCACGAAACCAGTCCATGTCATCGGCGGCGGCCTCGCCGGTTCTGAAGCCACCTGGCAGATCGCGGAAGCCGGAGTCCCGGTCGTCCTGCACGAGATGCGCCCTGTTCGCGGTACCGACGCGCACAAGACCGAGGGGTTGGCGGAGCTCGTCTGCTCCAACTCCTTCCGCTCGGACGATTCCTCGTCCAACGCCGTCGGCCAATTGCATTGGGAGATGCGCCGGCTCAGCTCGCTGATCATGGCCAAGGGCGATGCCCATCAGGTCCCGGCCGGCGGAGCCCTCGCGGTCGACCGCGACGGCTTCTCGCAGGCGGTCACCGCCGCATTGGAAGCCCACCCGCTCGTCACCATCGAACGTGGCGAAATCGCCGGTCTGCCACCGGCAGACTGGGACAATGTCATCATCGCGACCGGCCCCCTCACCTCGCCGGCGCTCGCTGACGGGATCAAGTCCCTGACCGGCGAGACCGAACTCGCCTTCTTCGACGCCATCGCCCCGATCGTCCATTTCGACTCGATCGACATGGACCAGGCCTGGTTCCAGTCGCGCTACGACAAGGCCGGCCCCGGCGGCACCGGCGCCGACTACATCAACTGCCCGCTCGACCGCGACCAGTACGAGGCCTTCATCGACGCGCTGCTGGCGGCCGAGAAGACCGAGTTCAAGGAATGGGAGGGCACGCCCTATTTCGATGGCTGCCTGCCGATCGAGGTCATGGCTGAGCGCGGGCGCGAGACGCTGCGCTGGGGGCCCATGAAACCGGTCGGCCTGACCAACAAGCACAACCCGACAGTGAAGGCCCATGCGGTCGTGCAGCTGCGCCAGGACAATGCGCTCGGCACACTGTTCAACATGACAGGCTTCCAGACCAAGCTGAAATACGGCGAGCAGGCTGCGATCTTCCGGATGATCCCCGGGCTGCAGAATGCCGAATTTGCTCGCCTGGGCGGCATCCACCGCAACACGTATCTCAACTCGCCGAAGCTGCTTTCTCCGTCCCTGCAGCTCAAGGCCGATACGCGCCTTCGCTTCGCCGGACAGATCACTGGCTGCGAAGGCTATGTCGAGAGCGCCGCCATTGGCCTGCTGACCGGACGCATGGCCGCGGCCGAGCGGCTCGGGCGTCCGCTCGAACTGCCCCCTGCGACGACGGCGCTTGGCGCATTGGTCAACCACATCACCGGCGGGCACATCGTCACCATCGACGAGGGGCCGCGCTCCTTCCAGCCGATGAACATCAATTTCGGCCTGTTCCCGCATATCGAGGACGCACCCAAGACGGGGCCGGACGGCAAGCGCCTGAAGGGCCCTGCCAAGAGCGTGGCCCGCAAGCAGGCGCTGACGGCACGCGCGAAGGAGCATCTCGATGTGTGGGCCGGCGCCGCTGCGGTTGAGGCGGCAGAGTAAAGAGCCTTCGGCGTGGGGCAATCCATTCCAACCCTCTCCTTCCGGGAGAGGGTTTTTTCTCGGCCGGCGCGGCGTCCTGCGAATTATTGCTTCGGCCCGAAACGTGGATTGCGATTTTCGGGAACGCCGATGCAAACGCGCGCGATCTAACTCCGCATTGCCTTTCGGGCTGCGCGCCAGAGAATCCATTGCCGCTGCCAGGCTGGCAGCGTGATGATGCTCCGAAACGGGTCGTAGCCGGTGCGCTCCATCTTCCTCAGATAGGACTCGACCAGCGCGACCGGCAGGAAGGCCGGTACGAGCGTAGGCGGAATCGTCTCACGCAGCTCCCGCAGCTTGGCGAGGTGCTTGCGAGCGATCGCCCGGAGTTCCTTCAGACTGTAGAGCACGCCGGGCCCGCCGCGCCCCCGCACGATGTCGTCGCGGATTACACCGTTGCGGGCGAGAATCTCCGCCGGCACGTAGACCTGGCCAGCCGCCGCATGCCAGGGGAAAGCGCGCAACAATCCGGTCAGTGCATAGGCGACGCCGGCATGGCCGCAAGCCGCCGCGCCACCCGGATCACGCCCCTCGGCCAGGATGATCGACGCAAGCCGGAAGAGCGCGCTTGCCGTTTCGCCGGCATAGCCCTCGAGATCGCCGAGAGAGGGCATCGGATCGTCATAGAGATCGAAGATGCGCGCCTCGATCAGCCCGGTCAGCGGTGCGATCGGCAAACGGTAATGCAGAATGGTGTCGAGCAACGCGGCGGCAACAGGATGCGAATGCACCTCGCCCTTGGCGTCGCCCTCCAGCAGGTCGCGCCACCATTGCAGCCTGACCTCGCCGGGCAGCGGCTCGCTCACCGCGGCGCGAACCCTCGCGATCTCGTGGCTGAAGGCATAGAGCGCGAAAAGACCGGGCCGCACGGCCTCCGGCGCGTACAGACTGGCGATATAGCGATCGTGATCGGCCTCGCGCACCAGTGCGGCACAATGAGCATAAGCCTCCGGCAGGGCCTCGGGCAGCGTCTCGCGGCGATCGTCAGTTCTGGTCGTCATGCGGATCGTCCCGCCCAGGCAGTCGCCTCACAGGCGCGGCCTTGGATCAAGTGTCAGTCTAGGCCAGGCAAGGCCGGGCTGGCTACGCCCCACGAGCATGATCGCCGCGCGCTCTGCTACTCAACCGCGATCAGAGCCGCCGCTACACGCCGGTCCTCGCCGACGAGAACATTGTAGGTCCGCGCCGCAGCCCCCGTCGCCATACCYTCGATGGTGATGCCGGCCTCGCGAAAGCGCTCGCGCAAGGCTGCGGGCACGAAGGCGATGTCGTGTCCCGTACCGATCAGCAGGAAGTCGATCGCATCTGCAGCATCGAGAACTGGCTGGAGGCTCTCGATCGTCACCTCCGCGAAAGACGAGACCGGCCAGATATGGACTCCAGCCGGCAAGGCCAGGATCGAGCCGCGATGGCTCATATCGGCAAACCGGAACCCGCCCGCGCCGAAGGCATCGATCTGATGCCGCCCGGGAACGAAGCCTTCAAAGCGTGGCATGATCAGGGCGCTCCGCCCGCTCAGCTCGCCTTCGGCTTGGCTCCGGCCGGAACCTTCTCTTCGACATCCGCATCAAGGCGCCCGGCGCGCACATCGAGATAGAGCAGCACGGGTGTCGAGATGAACATCGCCGAATAGGTGCAGACCACCACGCCGAAGAGCATGACGAGCGCAAAGCCTTCAATCGCCGTGCCGCCGAAGAGCACCAGCGCGATCAGCGAAAGAACGGTCGTCGTGGCTGTCATCGCGGTGCGCGACAGCGTCGAGTTGACCGAGAGGTCGAGCAGTTCCTGGACCGGCATGGTCTTGTAGCGGCGCAGCAATTCGCGCGTGCGGTCGAACACCACCACGGTCTCGTTCAGCGAGTACCCGACGATCGTCAGAATCGCCGCGATCGAGGTCAGGTTGAATTCGAGCTGCGTGATCAGGAAGAAGCCGACGGTCAGCACGATATCGTGCAGGGTGCCGACGATCGCGCCGATCGCAAGCTGCATCTCGAAGCGGAACCAGAGATAGATCAGCACGCCGACAATGGCGAGCACGACGCCGAGCGTACCGGCCTGGACTAGCTCGCCCGAGACGCGCGGACCGACGGTCTCGACCCGACGGAAATCATGCGTACCCGCGAAAGCCTCGCGTGCCTTCGCGACCACGGCCTGCTGGGCCGTTTCGCCGCCGGGCTGCAGCGCAAAGCGCATCGAGATGTCGCCGGCGCTGCCGAATTCCTGGACCTCGACTTCGCCGAAGCCGAAACCATTGGCCGTATGGCGGACCGAGGCGATCTCGGCCTTGCCGGCCTTGGACTGCATCTCGATCAGCGTACCGCCGCGGAAGTCGATGCCGAAATTCAGCCCCACCGTGAGGAAGAGCACCAGGACGAGAATCGAATAGGCCGCCGAGAACGGATAGCTGAAGCGCCGGAAGCGGACGATCTTGAAACGGGTATTGTCGGGAACGATGCGAAGCAGACGCATGCGCGTATCTCCTGTCGGGTCGGCAGCGTCAGAACGGAAGGGCCTTGGGCCGAGCCCAGCGATACCACAGCGCGATCAGCATCCTGGTCAGCGTCACGGCCGTGATCACGGTCGTCAGAATGCCCAGGATGAAGACCACGGCGAAACCGCGCACCGGTCCCGAACCCAGTGAGAACAGCGCAACCGCTGCGATCAGCATGGTGACGTTCGAGTCGATGATCGTCGCAAAGGCTCGTTGGAACCCAGCTTCGAGCGCCGAGACCAATGAGCGGCCCATATGCGATTCCTCGCGCATTCGCTCATAGATCAGCACGTTGGAATCGACCGCCGTGCCAATGGTGAGCACGATGCCGGCGATGCCCGGCAAGGTCATGGTTGCCCCGAGCAACGACATCAGTCCGAAGATCAGGCAGACATGGACGAGCAGCGCCACGCTCGCGATGACCCCGAAGACCCCATAGGTCAGGACCATGTAGAGGATCACGAGCGCGGTCGCGATCAGCGTCGCCATCTTGCCCGCCTGGATCGAGTCCTGACCAAGGCCCGGGCCGACGGTGCGCTCCTCGACGATCGTCATCTTGGCCGGCAGGGCGCCGGCGCGCAGCAGGATCGCCAGGTTGTTCACGGACTCAACCGTGAAATTGCCAGAGATCTGGCCAGAGCCGCCGGTAATCGGCGACTGGATGACCGGGGCCGAGATCACCTTGTTGTCGAGCACGATTGCCAGCGCCCGCCCGAGATTCTCGGTCGTCGCCTGGCCAAAGCGCTGGGCGCCACGGATATTGAAGCGGAAATTGACGATTGGCTGGCTAGTGCGCTGGTCGAAGGCAGGCTGCGCGTCGATCAGGTCTTCGCCCTCCACGATGACCTGACGGCTCACCGGCACAAGCTGACCGCCGGCGTCCTGCGAGGGCAGCATGTCGACATCACCGCTGTTCTGGTCGGCGACCATGCGGAACTGCAGTTTGGCGGTGTCGCCAAGGATGTGCTTCAGCCGTTGCGGGTCCTGCAGGCCCGGTACCTGGACAAGAATGCGATCAAGTCCCTGGCGCTGGATATTTGGTTCGGTGGTGCCGAGCGCGTCGACGCGTCGGCGTAACACTTCCATGGCCTGCTCGACGGCACGACGCACGCGCTCATTGGCCCCCGCCTCTGTCAGCTGGAGCTGAACGAGGCCGTCAGGCTGCTCGGAGACCTCGATCGACTGGGTGCCCGAAGGACCGAAGGCGCCGAGCGTACCGACCGGTTGCGCCAGCTCGCGAAGCTTCGGCATCAGCTTGGCACGGTCGCTTGCCTCCGGCACACGCACCTGCACGCCACGCGCGGTCAGGCCGATACCGCCCTGAAAGGCGATGCGCTCCTCGCGCAGGATGCGCCGCATATCGTCGCGAAGCTGCGTCACCTGCGTCTTGATCAGGTCCGCCCTGTCGATTTCAAGCAGAACATGCGAGCCGCCCTGCAGATCGAGGCCAAGCGTCACGGCATGGATCGGCAGCAGGAACCGCGGAATCCAGGACGGGGCGCCCTGCTCGATCGCCTTTCGGGTCTCGGGCGAAAACAGGTTCGGCAAAGCCAGCCCGCAACCGAAGAGCAGGACGAGGAGAACCGCGATGACCTTGCGGGCCTGGAAACGAAGCATCTGCGTGAACAGCCTTGTTGTCGCGCGCCGACCCCGTCAGGGCCGGGACGCCATTCAGCTCTTGACCGGCTCGCTCTTGGAGCGGACGTCCTGGATCATGCCCTTGACCAGCCGGACGCGAACGCCATCGGCAATCTCGGCCTCGATCTCGCCGTCGTCGATCACCTTCGAGACCTTGGCCACGATACCGCCCGAGGTCACGACCGTGTCACCACGCCGCACGTTCTTGATCATTTCCTGATGCGTCTTCACCCGCTTCTGCTGCGGGCGGATGATCAGGAACCACATGATCACGAAGATCAGCACGAACGGAACGAAGCTCATCAGCATTTCGGGCGTTCCGCCGCCGATACCTTGGGCAAATGCAGGGGTAATCACAAAAAGGCTCCTTCACAGCGGCGGCGCGGGCGCGCCTGCCGTCGATGCGGTTGCGGCTTCGTCAGGTCAAAAATCGCGCGGACTATAGCCAGAGACGCCGTTAAATCAATTGTTGGCGCGGCGACGAACCGACCGCGTCGCTTCACCTATGAGCTTGCCGGCATGCGCGCAATGGCCTTGTCCGATTCAGCTTGGCATATTCCATAGAGTTCGTTCCGAAGAATGGCTGTCATGGCTCTCTGACAGGAAACCCCGAACATTGAGCCGCGCCTCCCCTGGGTCGCCTGGCTCGACGTCTCAGCTTGAACACCGCTCGCGCGATAGGCTTTGTCCCGATGACCACCGGCTCTCCCGATCTGAACCTCGAAACTCTCCTCCGCATCGCCTCGGCGCTGGAGCGCCTCGCGCCGCCGGCGCGAAGGGCAGCGGACCTGACGGCCGCCGACGCCTTCGTCTGGCATCCGGCGGCGGCGGACCTGGCTCCCGTCGCGAGGGTCAACCGGGTCGAACTCTCGCTGCTGCGTGGCGTCGACCGGGTCCGAGA